>NZ_JAVAXX010000023.1:0-48047 GCF_042709275.1 Bacillus sp. LR_5
AGCGTCATATGGGTATAAGAGACAGTTGTAGGGGTTTCGCTAGGAGACTGCCCAAAAAACTGAAAAGGAAGGAGGCACATGCTTGAAAACGATAACAATTGCAGCTGAAGAAGCAAAGGAACTCGTTCGGCAAAAGCTGGCCGGTGCCGGTTTGAATGAACGAGATGCTGAAAAAGTAGCAGATGTTCTCGTGCACGCTGATTTGCGCAATGTACATTCGCATGGCGTGCTGCGCACAGAACACTATGTGAACAGGCTTTTAGCGGGAGGGATCAATCCTGGGGCACAGCCTGTTTTTAAAGAAACGGGGCCTGTGACCGGGGTGCTTGACGGAGACGATGGTTTCGGTCATGTGAATTGCGACATGGCGATGGACCATGCAATTGACATGGCGAAGAAAAAAGGAGTCGGCATGGTCACGGCCGTAAACAGCAGCCATTGCGGAGCGCTAAGCTATTTTGTGCAAAAAGCGGCTGACGAAAAGCTGCTCGGAATGGCAATGACGCATACAGACAGTATCGTTGTCCCGTTTGGGGGGAGGACTCCTTTTTTAGGGACAAATCCGATTGCTTACGGTGTTCCGGCTAAGCATAAAAAACCGTTTATCTTAGATATGGCGACATCCAAAGTGGCTTTTGGGAAGATTCTGCAGGCCCGTGAAGAGGGCAAAGAAATTCCTGAAGGATGGGGAGTCGATGAAAACGGAGAAGCAGTAACTGATCCTGACAAGGTCGTCTCACTTTCAACATTCGGGGGCCCGAAAGGCTATGGACTATCGATTGTGGTGGATGTATTTTCAGGATTGCTGGCGGGCGCGGCTTTTGGCCCTCATATTGCCAAAATGTACAGCGGCCTTGATCAAAAAAGAAAGCTGGGGCATTACGTTTGTGCGATCAATCCAGCCTTTTTTACTGACTGGGATACGTTTTTAGAGCAGATGGATGCCATGATTGATGAACTGCAGCAATCACCGCCGGCTGTTGGATTCGAAAGAGTGTATGTGCCCGGCGAGATCGAGCAGCTGCATGAAGAAAGAAATAAGAAAAACGGAATTTCTATCGCCCGGAGCGTGTATGAATTCTTAAAAAGCAGGTGAGTAAAATGAAAGCGGTTCAAGTGCGAAAAGCGTATGATCTGGTGACAGCGGAGGTGAAGAAACCAGTTCTTTCAAAGGATGATGAAGTGCTCGTGAAAGTCAAGCGAGTCGGCGTTTGCGGTTCAGACATGCACATTTATCATGGAACGAATCCGCTCGCTACCCTCCCGAGAGTCATCGGACACGAGGTAACGGGACAAGTGGAGGCAGTTGGTGCGAATGTACAGAGCCTAAAACCCGGTGATCATGTGGTGATTGAGCCGATTTCTTATTGCGGATCGTGCTATGCCTGCCGCAAAGGGCGGCCGAATGTTTGCGCCAAGCTTTCTGTATTTGGCGTACATGAGGACGGAGGCATGCGGGAATATATTGTGCTTCCGGAAAGGCAGCTTCACGCGGTCTTAAAGGACTTGCCTTGGGAGGAAGCAGTCATGGCCGAGCCTTATACGATAGGCGCCCAGGCAGTGTGGAGAGGCCAGGTGGAAAAAGGTGATACCGTCCTGATCCAGGGAGCGGGGCCCATCGGGATCTGTGTGTTAAAAATGGCAAAACTGGCGGGCGCTGCTGTCATGATGACTGACTTGAACGACGAGCGGCTGGCATTTGCGAAAGAAAACGGCGCCGATGCTGTTGTAAATGTCCAAGCAGAACATGTTGCCAAGCGGGTCCTTGAATGGACTGGGAATGAAGGAGCAAACGTGGTCATTGATGCTGTTTGCCTGCCGGAGACTTTTGCGCTTTCAATTGAGGCTGTGTCACCGGCGGGACATGTGGTTGTGCTTGGATTTGATGAAAGAGCGGCTCAGATTTCTCAGCTGCCAATTACAAAAAAAGAAGTCACGATAACCGGATCGAGATTGCAGACCAATCAGTTTCCAAAAGTAGTAGAGCTTTTGAATAGAGGCCGGTTAGTGCATAACGGGCTGGTGACCCATACATTTTCAGTTGATGACGTTCATCATGCATTTCAGTTTATTAAGGAGCATCCAGATCAGGTGCGAAAAGCCGTCATCACGTTTGATTAAATGACTGAATCCGGAGGTGCGAGCATGAATATGACATTCCGATGGTATGGACGAGGCAACGATACAGTCACACTTGAACACGTGAAGCAAATTCCCGGTGTCAAAGGCATCGTTTGGGCTCTCCATCAAAAGCCCGTCGGCGACGTGTGGGAAAAAGAAGAAATCAGAGCCGAGACCGAATATATTCAATCCTATGGTTTTCATGCTGAAGTTGTAGAAAGCGTGAATGTTCACGAAACGATTAAACTTGGGAACGAAGAACGCGGCCGGTATATTGAAAACTACAAGCAAACGATCCGCAACCTTGCCGGATTTGGCGTGAAAGTGATTTGCTATAATTTTATGCCGGTTTTTGACTGGACACGCACGGACATGTTCCGGCCGCTAGAAGATGGATCGACCGCTCTGTTTTTTGAAAAGGCCAAGGTGGAAAGCCTTGATCCTCAAGAGCTGATTCGGACGGTGGAGGATGCATCTGACATGACACTGCCGGGGTGGGAGCCCGAAAAATTAGCTCGGATCAAAGAGCTTTTTGCTGCCTACAGAACGGTCGATGAAGAAAAGCTATGGGACAATTTATCATTCTTTTTGCAGGAAATTCTTCCTGTTGCTGAGGCCTATGGTGTTCAAATGGCCATTCATCCGGATGACCCGCCGTGGCCGATTTTCGGACTGCCGCGCATTATCACAGGAGAGGCAAGCTATAAGAAACTGCGGGCGATATCAGATTCACCGTCTAATTGTATCACCCTTTGTACAGGTTCAATGGGAGCCAATCCCGCTAACGACATTGTGGAGATCGCTAAAACGTATGCCGGCATCGCTCCATTTTCACATATTCGCAATGTGAAAATTTATGAGAATGGCGATTTTATTGAAACATCTCATTTAACAAAGGATGGTTCGATCAACATTCAAGGCGTGATGGAAGAACTGCATAAGCAGGATTACGAAGGATATGTCAGACCGGATCATGGGCGCCATCTTTGGGGCGAGCAATGCCGCCCGGGATATGGCTTATACGATCGGGCACTTGGCATCATGTATTTGAACGGGCTGTGGGACGCCTATGAAGCAATGGCAAAAAAAGAGGTGGGCGTATGATCCCGCTGCATGAGAACCTGGCAGGTAAAACGGCTGTCATCACTGGCGGCAGCGGCGTGCTTTGCTCTGCGATGTCCCGGGAGCTTGCCCGTCATGGCATGAAGGTGGCGATATTGAATCGGACGGCTGAAACAGGCCAAGCGGTCGTGAAGGAGATAACGGCGGCTGGCGGCACAGCGTGCGCTGTTGCTGCGGATGTGCTGGACAGGATGTCACTGGAACGGGCAAAGGAAGACATCCTTGGCCAATTTGGCGCTGTTGATCTGTTAATTAACGGGGCTGGCGGCAATCATCCTGACGCGATAACCGATGTGGAGACATATGAAGAAGCGGGAGAAGGCCAATCCTTTTTTGATATGGATGAGAGGGGCATTCTAACTGTATTCTCCACCAATTTCACCGGTGCGTTTCTGGCCTCGCAAGTGTTTGGAAAAGAGCTGCTGAAAGCCGATTCACCGGCGATCATCAACCTTTCTTCCATGAGTGCTTATTCACCTATGACGAAGGTTCCGGCATACAGTGCCGCGAAAGCATCCATCAATAATTTTACGATGTGGATGGCTGTTCATTTTGCCGAAACCGGGCTGCGGGTCAATGCGATTGCCCCAGGCTTCTTTCTGACAAAACAAAATCATGATCTGCTGATCAACCAAGACGGAACGTTCACCAGCCGATCTCACAAAATTATTGCGGGAACACCGATGAAGCGCTTCGGAAAACCCGAGGATTTGCTCGGTACGCTCCTTTGGCTGGCGGATGAATCCTATTCCGGTTTTGTCACTGGGATCACCGTTCCTGTCGATGGAGGATTTATGGCTTATTCAGGTGTGTAACGAAAGCGGTGCAACAGAAACTGAACCAACATAGGGGTGAGGTTGAGATGTTTTCAAAAGATAAGCTTCCCGTTATCCTTTTTTTGTTCCTGGCAGGGGTGATTAATTACCTGGATCGCTCGGCGCTTTCCATTGCAGCTCCTTTTATTCAGGATGATCTCACATTGTCTGCCACGCAAATGGGCTTGATTTTCAGCAGTTTTTCGATTGGTTATGCGATTTTTAACTTTCTTGGGGGCGTGGCATCAGACCGCTATGGGGCAAAGCTGACCTTGTTTGTCGCGATGGTTGTTTGGTCGCTGTTTAGCGGAGCAGTCGCCCTCGCTTTTGGCTTTGTCAGCCTGCTGATTATACGCATTCTCTTCGGAATGGGAGAAGGCCCGCTTTCGGCGACCATCAACAAGATGGTGAACAACTGGTTCCCGCCGACCCAGCGGGCGTCTGTTATCGGTGTAACCAACAGCGGCACGCCGCTCGGGGGAGCCATTTCCGGCCCGATAGTCGGCATGATCGCAGTGGCGTTCAGCTGGAAGGTATCCTTCGTTCTCATTATGATTATTGGATTGATATGGGCAGTGCTCTGGTTCAAGTTTGTCAAAGAAAAGCCGCAAGAGACGATTAAGGAAGCACCGGCAATAAAAGCAGAAACGTCTCCCAGAGAAAAAATTCCGCTCACCTTTTACCTGAAGCAAAAAACGGTCCTGTTCACGGCGTTCGCTTTTTTCGCTTACAACTACATCCTCTTCTTCTTTTTGACGTGGTTTCCGAGCTATCTTGTCGACGAGCGGGGATTGAGTGTTGAATTGATGAGTGTCATCACGGTCATACCGTGGATTTTAGGATTTATCGGGCTGGCTGCGGGGGGATTTGTTTCTGACTATGTGTACAAAAAAACGGCCCGAAAAGGTGTGCTGTTTTCGCGCAAGGTTGTGCTTGTCACGTGTTTGTTTTCATCAGCTGTCCTGATTGGTTTTGCCGGGCTTGTGGCAACGACTGCGGGGGCTGTCACTCTTGTCGCTCTGTCAGTGTTCTTTCTTTATTTGACCGGTGCTATCTATTGGGCTGTCATTCAAGATGTGGTTGATCAAAACAATGTCGGTTCTGTTGGCGGCTTCATGCATTTCCTCGCCAACACGGCAGGAATTATCGGCCCGGCTTTAACCGGATTTATTGTTGACCAAACAGGCACGTTTTCTGGAGCATTTTTGCTTGCCGGAGGGCTGGCTGTCTTCGCTTCACTTGCTGTGATTCGTTTTGTCCGTCCAATCATTGGCAAGCCAGCGGGAACAGAAGCTGAGAATCCTGTGTCTTATTAATCTGGAAATATAGTGGGAGAGGCGGTATATTTGATGATACAATATACAGTAAATAATCGCAGCCGGTATGATAAGGAAGGGAATTAGATGGTAACCATAAAAGATATCGCAAAACTCGCAAACGTATCCCACACAACCGTTTCCAGAGCACTCAACAACAGCCCTTACATCAAAGAACATACGAAGAAAAAGATATTAGAGCTAGCAGAGCAGCTCAACTATACACCAAATGTAAATGCGAAAAGTCTGGCGATGCAAAAGTCGCATACGATCGGGCTATTCTTTACAAGCATTACAAACGGAACCTCACACAGCTTCTTTGCAGACACAATCAAAGGCGTCAATCAAGCCATAAGTGAGGATTACAATCTGTATGTGCGCGGCATTGATGATCTGAAAAACTATGACTCCGTTACACCGATGAGATATGACGGCATCATTTTAATGAGCCAAAGTGACATTGATAATTCTTTTATTTACCATATTCGCGAAAAAAACATTCCGCTTGTCGTGCTGAATCGTGATATTGATGATCGCACCATCACGAATATTTTGTCCAATGACAAGGAAGGCTCTCAAGAAGCTGTAGAATACTTCATTCAGTCCGGACATCAAGACATCGCCATCATCGAGGGGATCGAAGGCTTTAAATCCTCCCAGCAGCGAAAGGAAGGCTACTTATCTGCACTGATTCAACATCATATTCCGATCAAGCATGAATACAGTGTCAAAGGACAGTACGATATGGAAAGCGGCTTTCAAGCGATGGAGCGGCTGCTGGCACTGCCGAATCCTCCAACCGCTGTTTTTTGTTCGAATGATGACATGGCAATCGGAGCGATGAATGCGATATTCGCAAAGGGCCTGCGCGTTCCTGATGATATTTCGGTGATCGGGTTTGATGATATTGGGTTTTCACAGTACATCACGCCAAGACTTACAACAGTAAAGCGCCCAGTGGAGAAAATCAGCGTGCTCGGTGCGCAAAAACTCTTGTCTCTGATCAGCGAGCCCGAAACAAGAGCAGAAAAAATCTTGGAAAACACAGAATTTATGGTGCGTGATTCAGTCAGACGATTGACGACGTGATGTCCCGTTTTTCAGCGGGCATTCTTTATAAAGAAAAATGTTAACGTGTGCATAAAAGGAGAGGGAGGCAATACGGGTGCAGAAGCTGAATAAAAATGTGTACGATCACTATACTCAGTATCCAGAAAAAATTCTCCAGTTCGGAGAAGGAAACTTTCTTCGGGGATTTGTCGATTGGCAGATTGATCAATTGAATCAACACACTGATTTTAATGGGAGCGTGGCAGTTGTCCAGCCAAGAGGCTCAGAAAAAATCAAACGATTAAATCAGCAAGATGGATTATATACGCTTTTTTTACAAGGAATGAAAGACGGAGAAGCGGTAAACGAGCATATGATTATCAACTCAATCAGCCGGGGGATTGACCTGTTTTCTGATTATGAAGCATACAAAGAATTGGCATCAAGCGAAAGGCTTCGGTTTATTATCTCCAACACCACTGAGGCTGGGATTGTATGTGATGAAAAAGATCGTTTAGAGGATAGGCCGCAAAAAGCATTCCCTGGGAAATTAACTGCATTTCTTTACTTTCGCTATCAGGCTTTTAAAGGAGATCAGACAAAAGGGTGTGTCCTGATCCCATGTGAACTGATCGAGAATAACGGTGAAAAGCTGAGGGAAACGGTTCTTCATTATGCACATCTGTGGAAGCTGGAGGAAGGATTTACACAGTGGATTCATGAGGCCAATACATTTTGTAATAGTTTAGTAGACCGGATTGTTCCGGGTTTTCCCGTCGACAGCATTGATGAGATCACGGCAGATCTTGGCTATCAGGATGATTTGATAGTTGTGGGAGAGCAATATTATTTATGGGTTATCGAGGGGCCTGATTGGATTGGAAAAGAACTTCCCTTTGCGGCTGCAGGGCTGCATACAAAGATCGTCAGCGACCTCACCCCATACCGGACTAAAAAAGTAAGAATTTTAAATGGCGCTCATACAGCAATGACGCCAGTGGCTTTATTATACGGCTTGAAGACTGTTAGGGATGCTGTCGAGCATCCGGAAGTGGGGCGATTTATAAGAGAGCTGATTGATGACGAAATTCTTCCTGTTTTAAAAATGGAAGGTCTTTCTCAGTATGCTGACGATGTGCTGAACCGTTTTAAAAACCCGTATATTAAGCATTACCTGGAAAGCATTGCATTGAACGCCATTTCCAAATTCAAAACGAGAAACCTGCCGACTCTTAAGGAATATGCTGAACAAAAGGGACAGCTTCCTGAACGCTTGGTGTTTTCTTTCAGCGCTCTTCTGTATTTTTATCATGATAACGAGACATTGCAGGATGATCCGGCAGTTCTTCAATTTTTCAAAGAGGTTTGGTGTCAGGAGGATGGCGACATGCTTCGGATTGCATCAAGAGTGTTAGGCGAACAGCGGCTGTGGGGGGCAGATCTCAATGAGATACCGAAGCTGACTGATAGAGTCGCTGTTTACTTGAATCTTATTCATGAGCTGGGCATGCAGCGGGCTCTTGAACAATACTGCATACAAGGGGGAGAGGTACGTTGAAGTCGTTTATAAAGATTCATAAGCAAGATAATGTCCTTCTTGCTCTGCGGGATATCCAAAAGGGAGAGAGGCTGCATGCGGACGGTGTGTCGGTTGAAGTAAAGGATGATATAAAAAGAGGCCACAAGATTGCATTGCAGCCTATTAAAGAAAATGACAGCATCATCAAGTACGGGTTTCCAATCGGTCATGCATCACAAGATATCTCGATCGGAGAGCATATTCATGTCCATAATACGAAAACAAACCTGTCTGATATCCAATCATACAGCTATACACCGAGATTTGATGAAAATCCGTATTCTAATGAGAACCGGACGTTTAAAGGTTTTAGAAGAGAAAACGGAGATGCGGGTGTACGGAATGAATTGTGGATTGTCCCAACTGTCGGCTGTGTCAATGGAATAGCAGAAAAAATGCTGCAGCGTTTTGTCAGAGAAACAGGGGATATCGCTCCATTTGATAACGTACTGGTGTTAAAGCATCAATACGGATGCTCGCAGCTTGGCGACGATCATGAAAATACGAAGCAAATCCTGCTGAATGCCATTCGCCATCCAAATGCCGGCGGTGTCTTGGTGTTAGGGCTTGGCTGTGAAAACAATGAGCTGGCAAGAATGAAGGAAGCACTGCAAGATGTGAACTTGAAGCGGGTGAAGTTTCTGGAATCCCAGTCGGTGACCGACGAAATGGAGGCAGGCGTTGCTTTGCTGAAGGAAATTCATGAAGCGGCCAAAGGAGATAAGAGAGAAGACATTCCGCTGTCTGAACTGAAGATCGGGCTGAAATGCGGAGGTTCGGACGGTTTTTCCGGCATAACCGCAAACCCGCTGCTTGGACGTTTTTCAGATTATCTCATTGCACAGGGAGGGAGTACTGTGCTGACGGAAGTACCGGAAATGTTCGGCGCAGAAACCATCCTGATGCAGCGGGCTGCCAATGAAGAAGTGTTTCATAAGATAGTCGATTTAATCAATGATTTCAAACAATACTTTATTAAACATGATCAGCCGGTGTACGAAAATCCTTCACCGGGCAACAAAGCGGGCGGCATTTCTACACTTGAGGATAAATCGCTGGGCTGTACGCAAAAAGCGGGGATTTCTCCTGTCACGGATGTCTTGAAATACGGTGAAGTACTCAAGACAAAAGGGCTGACTCTTTTGAGCGCACCGGGCAATGATTTGATCGCCTCCTCCGCATTGGCGGCGGCCGGCTGCCAAATTGTCCTCTTTACAACGGGGAGAGGCACGCCGTTTGGCACCTTTGTCCCGACGGTGAAAGTAGCGACAAACACCGAGCTGTATGAAGCGAAGCCGCATTGGATTGATTTTAACGCAGGCCTTTTAGCAGAGGATGATGTTCATGAGGAATATGTGCTGCGTGAGTTTATCCACTATATGATTGAGGTGGCAAGCGGCCAGCTTGTGAACCATGAAAAAAATGATTTCAGAGAACTTGCCATTTTTAAATCGGGTGTGACGCTATAATAAGAAAAGGCTATCCTTCAAGCGGATAGCCTTCTTCATTAAATCAATTTTAAACCGCTGACTAAAATAATGGACGCCATAATAAATTGCAGCGGACGCGGGGAGAATCGAGGCGAAAGATGGCTTCCGATCAGCACGCCGGGAATTGAACCAATGAGCAGATTAGCTGCCAGCATGTAATCCACGCTTCCGAAGCTTGCGTTCAAAATGCCTGCTGCCGTAACAAGAAGAAATGCATGCGCGATATCGGTTCCGACAATCTGTGACGCTTTCATGTTAAATAAGTAAATCATGGCGATTGCAAATAATGAGCCGGAACCGATTGATGTTAATCCGACGATAAACCCAAACACAACACCAATAAGAATCGTCAGCGCCCTCTTATCTTCAAGCGGCATCAGCTGCCAGCGGTTGGGACGAAGTTTTCTATCCAAAAACAAACGAACGATGATTGAAATGGCAACCAGCGTTAACACATATCCTAGAGCGTGCTTAATAATTTCTTCCTGATGCTGGTGAAAGGCGGGGAACAAATGCAATATGCCAATGGCTAGCGAAGCACTCGGAATACTGCCGATGGCTAAGTATTTTACCAATTTAAAGTTAATCGTTTTCTGCCGCCAATGGGAGGCAACGCCAAACAGCTTTGTGATCGAGTTATATACAAGATCCGTACCGACCGCGATGGAAGGATTAATTCCAAGCACAATTAAAAGGGGAGTTAATAAGGCCGCTCCACCCACTCCCGTCAATCCGACTAAGGCTCCGACAAACAAACCCATCAATATGATGCTTACACTCATGATAAAGGCCTCCTGAAAACCCGACTATTTTTATCAGATTATATATGATTAGGACGCGTTAATCAATTAAATTTTTTGAATTTTTGCACGTTAGCTGCTTGAAATTTTGGTATGCTCAATATCTCTATTCATTTGCCCTATAATGAGTGTCTGGACGAAATCGAGAAGTACTAAAGGCGCAAAAAAAAGATACCTCTTAACAGGTATCTTTTTTCTTGTTTACGCTACATGCGCTGCTGATAGAAAGGAAGCTCAGTGTGGCCCATTTCCCGCACATACACGAACAGGTTGCCTTTATGGTGAATTTCATGCTCCATTGCAAGCTGAAGCAGCGCGCGGCCTGTGACTTTTCTGCCGAAAGCGGATGTCAGATCAATTTCTCTGTCCAGCTGCTCTTCAGTCAGCTGTTCAAGGATAGCGGCCGTTTTTTCTGTATATGTTTTTGCCAGAACATTGAGATCTGTTTCTGTTTCCTCCTGCTTGTTTTGAAATGGTGAGGCATTGCCTTCCTTAATGACATTTGCGAACAAGTGGAAAGACGTAAGAATGTGTTTGACCAGCTCTTCTGCTGACATTGATGTTTCTGCCGGTTTGTAGCTGTAGTGGTCTTTGCTGATTTTTTCGGCAAGCTCATTGGTCACGTTTCGATGGGATAAAAAATGGCTGACAATTTGATTGGATTGGCTCATTATGATCTCCTCCATATGTAAAAATAAATGGTGCAATGAAATCCTATATCAACGGTTATGAATTCACAAGTAATATGCTGTGGGATGAAACAAAATGCTATGTCAATCGTATATATAACGTTCACAAAACATGAAATGGAGTATAAACATGACTAACATACCTTTCATTTATCAGTACGAAGAAAAAGAGAATGAAAGAGCTGCGGCGGGCTACGGCACTTTCGGTTACCTTATCACACGGATTGAAGAAACGCTTTATGATCAATACGGTGTATTCTATGAGCTCTATGCCAGTGATGATCCAAATACGGAATACTGGGAGCTTCTTGTAGAAGATGTCCGCAGCGGTTCATTGGAGCCTGAGCATGTGGCATATATATTTGAAAAGCTTGAAAAGAAAACCTTTGCTTACGATGAAGATGAGAAAGAACCGGATTATACCGTCCATAAGTCTATAAGAAACAGTGTATACGCGTATCCTGAAAAGGGAGTTGCTTTTGCCAGAATTCCATATTTTCAAGATGGGAGCATTATGAGTTTTGATTGTCTGTTTGCGGTTAACGATGAAAAGATGCGTGCATTTCTGGAGGGAGTCAGACCGCGTCTTTGGGAAAAAAGCAAGCGGAAAGTGACCGTGTTTACGGATGGAGATGGAGGGACTTCAAGAGAGCAGGAAGCCATTGTCAGAGAGGTTCAGCGGAGTCAAGTCATCATGAATCCGCTATTGAAAAAAGAGATATACAGATCAATTGATCAGTTTTTTCATAGTGATAAATCGTTTTATCAAACATATGACATCCCTTACAAGCGCGGCATTCTGTTATATGGACCTCCTGGAAACGGAAAGACGACGTTAGTGAAGTCGATCGCAGGCAGTATCGATGCACCTGTTGCTTATTGGCAAATTACTGAATTTACGTCGAGCGAGACAATAGAAGAAGTCTTTCAGGCAGCGAGACGCCTTGCTCCTGCAGTTCTGGTCATCGAGGATATAGATTCGATGCCGGAAGATGTGCGGTCCTTTTTTCTCAATACGCTGGACGGCGCGACATCAAAAGAGGGGCTATTTCTCATCGGTACGACAAACTATCCCGAAGAGATCGATCCAGGTTTGATGAATCGTGCAGGACGATTTGACCGTGCCTATGAAATCGGGCTTCCGGATGAAGAGCTGCGGCTGGAATATATGAAAATGAGAGGCTTTGGCATCTTTTTGAGTGAAGGAGAAATAAAAAACGCCGCAAAACTTACAGAAGGCTTTTCCTTTGCACAGCTGGGAGAATTATATGTATCTTCAGCCCTTCAATGGCACCAAGAAGGGAATCACCATATTGAAACCATGGTGAAAGACATGACAGGAGAGCAAAGAAAAAGCCAGCGGGGAAGCTGGATGGAAAGAAACAAAGTCGGTTTTCACTAAAAGAAAGCACGGGTGTTTGAAAAACCCGTGCTTTTTTGTTGCGGTTAGCCGAAATTCGACAATTGCGGTTATTTTGCGTTCTTCTTTTTCTTGTAAATATGATAAAATATGACATATCTCGGGTAATTCAAAAGGGGGGATTAATTGAGGATGAAGCAGACGATTCCGTCCTCTTATGTCGGGCTTAAAATTAATGAATGGTATACTCATATCCGGCAGTTCCACGTCGCTGAAGCCGAACGGGTCAAGCTCGAAGTAGAAAGAGAAATTGAGGATATGGAAGAAGACCAAGATTTGCTGCTGTATTATTCTTTAATGGAGTTCAGGCACCGTGTCATGCTGGATTACATTAAGCCTTTTGGAGAGGACACGTCGCAGCTAGAGTTTTCAGAATTGTTAGAAGACATCGAAGGGAATCAGTACAAGCTGACAGGGCTTCTCGAATATTACTTTAATTTTTTTCGAGGAATGTATGAATTTAAGCAGAAGATGTTTGTCAGTGCCATGATGTATTATAAACGGGCAGAAAAGAATCTTGCCCTCGTCTCGGATGATATTGAGAAAGCAGAGTTTGCTTTTAAAATGGCTGAGATTTTTTACAATTTAAAACAAACCTATGTTTCGATGAGCTACGCCGTTCAGGCATTAGAAACATACCAAATGTATGAAACGTACACCGTCCGCAGAATCCAATGTGAATTCGTTATTGCAGGTAATTATGATGATATGCAGTATCCAGAAAGAGCATTGCCCCACTTAGAACTGGCTTTAGATCTTGCAAAGAAAGAAGGCAATCCCCGCCTGATCAGTTCTGCCCTATATAATCTCGGAAACTGCTATGAGAAAATGGGTGAACTGCAAAAGGCAGCCGAATACTTTGAGAAATCTGTTTCTATTTGCAAGTCGGAAAAGTTCGATAATCTTCCGCATTCTATCTACTCTTTAACACAAGTTCTGTATAAACAAAAAAATGACGCCGAAGCGCAAAAAAAGTATCGTGAAGGATTGGAAATCGCCCGTCAATACAGTGATGAATTATTTGTGGAGCTTTTTCAATTTTTACATGCGTTATACGGAAAAAACATTGACACAGAATCGGTCTCACACACCTTTCAATTTCTTGAAGAACATATGCTGTATCCTTATATTGAAGAGCTGGCGCATGATGCTGCCCAATTCTATATAGAAAACGGACAGCCCGAAAAAGCACTTTCATTTTATGAGAAAATGGTGCACGCACAAAAACAAATCCAGAGAGGAGATTGTTTATATGAAATCTAAATGGATGTCAGGTTTGTTGCTCGTTGCGGTCGGGTTCAGCTTTACTCAGGTGATGGTTCATGCAGGTGAAACAGCAAACACAGAAGGGAAAACATTTCATATTGCGGCACGCAATCAAACATGATGCATAAAAAAGACCCTTAGGGGTCTTTTTTATTTCTTCAGCTTCCATTCTTTTATCGTCAGCTCAGAAGATCCACTTGCCACCAGCGGATCCGCATGGCCGATTTCCGCTGCCTCTTCCAGTGAATTTGCTTCGATGACATACGCTCCGCCTGTGGCGTCGCTGAATGGCCCAAACATTTTTAAACGCTTTTCTGTCTGTAAACGATCCAGAAATTCATAGTGCCCAGCCACATGCTCCTGATTAAATTTCTCCGTTCTCATTGTCAGCATTAAATATGTATACATATTCAGACCCTCCGTGAACTTCAGTTTAACACATTTATCCATATTACGGTGATAGATGATATGAGCTTTTCGTCCTACGAATGCCACCTATTTATGAAAAAAGAAAAGGAGAGATGATAGGTGAGCATTCCAGTAAAGAAAAATTTGGTTTCTGAGGCGAAATACGCGTTGAAGTGTCCTAATGCAATGTCCGCTGAATACATTACCATTCACAACACGGCAAACGATGCATCAGCGGCCAATGAAATCAGCTATATGATCGGGAACACAAGCTCGACAAGCTTTCATTTTGCGGTCGATGATCAAGAGGTGATTCAAGGTCTGCCGCTTAACCGAAACGCCTGGCACACAGGTGACGGCACAAACGGTCCGGGAAACCGCAAATCAATCGGTGTTGAGATTTGCTACAGCAAATCGGGAGGCCCGAAGTATGAGGCAGCTGAAGCCTTGGCGATTTCATTTGTAGCACAGCTTTTGAAGGAGCGCGGCTGGGGCATCGATCGGGTGAGAAAGCACCAGGACTGGAACGGAAAGTATTGCCCGCACCGCATTTTATCAGAGGGGCGCTGGGATCAAGTGAAGGCGGCAATTGAAAAGGAATTAAACGGGGGCGTATCAGCTAAAAAAGCTGCAGTCTCTTCTTCAGCGTCTGAATATCATGTGAAAAAAGGCGACACATTGTCAGGGATTGCCGCATCACACGGAGTCAGTGTGAAAACGCTGCAAAGCATCAATCATATTACTGACCCGAATTACATTAAAGTCGGACAAGTGATCAAACTGCCTCAGACGGCATCTGCTTCTAAAAGCCATGCCGCATCCTCATATCCGCTCCCATCCGGCGTGATCAAAGTGACAAGCCCGCTGACGAAAGGGACAAAAGTAAAGCAGGTGCAGACCGCTTTAGCCGCTCTTTATTTTTATCCTGATAAAGGAGCGGAAAATCACGGCGTTGACGGCGTTTATGGCCCGAAAACAGCAAATGCAGTGAAACGTTTTCAGTCTGTCAGCGGTTTAACGGCTGATGGGATTTACGGTCCGAAAACGAAAGCGAAGCTGGAGGAAAAGCTGTAAATGAAAAGACGGAAGCTGTGAAGCTTCCGTCTTTTTATCTTACATACAAACTGCGGCAAGCACCTTTTGAATATCATAAATGCTCTCATCTTTTTTAAACTGCTTTGAGACGGCAGGAAGTTCTGCGCCGGAGATCCAAATTTTCAGCTCTGAATCGAGATCAAAGCGGCCGGCGGTTTCCACGCTGAATCTGGAAATGCTTTTGTACGGAATCGATTGAAATTCCGTTTTCTTGCCTGTGATTCCCTGTTTATCCACAAGGATAAGTCGCTTTTCAGTAAAGACAATCAAATCGCGAACCAGCTTAAAAGCGGCTTCAACATTCTCACCCTCCAGCAAAATATGGGCAAGCTCTTCTTTCACAGCTGCCGTTGACAGTGTTGATGCATTGCCGAGTAATCCATCAATAAACCCCATCATATACCTCCTCTGCGTATTCTATCAAATCATACTATAAAAAAGGTTTTCATTCATAGATGAGTAGAGTAAACTGGTGCTGACTGGTAAAGGGGGGCGTTCAAGATGGAAGATATGTATGACAGCTTTGCGGCCCTTTCTGCTTCTGAGTCGGAGTACCGGATTATTTATGAGGAGAAAAACGGAAGTGAGCTTATCGTCCTCGGTCCTCACGGCGGCAGAATTGAGCCTGGCGTCAGTGAACTGGTGCTGGCATTTTCGGATCGATGTTCCATCTATTTGTTTGAGGGTCTAAAGCAGCGAAACAACCGTTCCTTGCATCTCACTAGCATTCGTTTTGATGAGCCGCTGGCTTTAGAAAAAGTGAATGACCACCATTACGCATTAGCGTTTCACGGGTATTATGATCCGAAAATCCCGCATACATTGGTCGGCGGGGCGGATCGTAAAAAAGCCAAGCTCATTTGTGAGCGTCTGAATGAAGCGGGTTTCAGCGCCGAGCTCACTAATGAGAAAGACCGCCTGGCAGGTGTACACCCAAGCAATATTGTCAATCGGACGAAAAGAGAAATGGGACTGCAATTGGAGGTAAGCACGGCACAGCGAAACGCGCTATTCCGCAATTTTGGGTGCCGTGATAAAAGCTACATACAAAACGATTTGTTTGATCGATATGTGGAAGCCGTCAAGCTTGGCTTTTATAAATAAAACTAGACGGGACCTGCACGGTGGGCCTATTCCTTCATACGCTGGGGTTGTGCGAAAGTGTGGGGAGGAATGATTCATGTTTTATCATATAAAAGAGCTTCAATATCAAGCAAAGCCAGCTCATCCCGATCCGGTTTATGCGAAAAAACTTCAAGAGGTGCTCGGCGGCCAATTCGGTGAAATTAGCGTCATGATGCAGTATTTGTTTCAAGGGTTTAACTGCAGGGCGGATGCTAAGTATAAAGATTTGTTATATGATGTGGGGACCGAAGAGATTGGGCACGTAGAAATGCTGGCAACGATGATTTCCAGACTTCTGGACAATGCACCCGCGGATGTACAGGAGGATGCTTATAAAAGCAATCCCGCTATTGCAGCAGTCATGTCAGGTATGAATCCTCAGCACGCGATTGTGTCCGGATTGGGGGCGATGGCATCAGATAGTGAGGGCTATCCGTGGAATGCAAAATACATTATCTCAAGCGGAAACCTGCTGGCCGATTTTCGCGCTAACTTAAATGCGGAGGCCCAAGGACGCCTTCAGGTGACACGGCTTTATGCCATGACCGATGATCCAGGGGTAAGAGATATGCTGTCATTTTTGATTGCAAGGGATACCTATCATCAAAATATGTGGTACGCGGCCATTAAAGAGCTGGAGGAAAGAGAACGGGATATTGTCGTCCCGACGACGTTTCCGCGTGAGCTCGAAAAGCAGGAAGTCTCCTATGACCTGTTTAACTTTTCCAGGGGAGATGAAAGCTCACAAGGAAGATGGGCACATGGGGAAGCCTTTGACGGCCGGGGTGAATTCAGGTATATCCCGGCTCCGATTGCGTTCGCATCTGCGCCTCATCTTAAACCGGCGCCCATGTGGCTGCATAATACAGTTCCCCCAATGTCGAAATGTTAGGTTCTCTTCTGGGCTGAGGAATATATCCTCAGCCCGTATTTGATCAGATGTTTTTACCAATATGATATAACGCTTTTTCCTCAGCGACCTGCAAGTGCTGCTGATCGCCTTCCTCGTACGCATTTGGCCGCTTGTGAGATAATAAATAAGCGAGCCGCTTCTGAAATTGAATACCTGCTTTACGCCGTTCAAACATGTCAAGCCTTTTATCAGCAAATTCCTTTGTTACCCGGAATACCGCCGCAATTGTGGCGAGTGCCTGGCTTCTCCATTGCGGCAGTTCCATCTGCAACAGCATAAAGGTTGGCACACAGAAGTGGTACATAAATTGATTTGCCTGGAATTCCTGAAGCTCTCTGAAGAGCTTGTTCATCTGAAAATGATTGCCTGCATGCTTTAACACGTGGCACAGCTCATGGCCAAAATCCTCCCATTGCTCTTCCCGTGACTTTTTTTGGTTCAATACGATACTGTACATGCCGTCGTATTTCACCATCATGCTCCCCATATCCTCAAAATGCACCCAAATATCCAGATCCTTTGCGATTTTCAGCATGTCAATGTGATGAGGGGATGTGATGCCCAGCCGGCCGTATAAATTTTTAACGTATTCCTCCAGATGTGATAAGTAATCGCCCAATTGAATACTCCCTTTCGAACATTTGTTCTGTTTTTAGCGAGAAAGAAAAGCCCGTATAGGACTGGAAGGTAGTGTAGAAATCTTTCCCTTTTCTTTAAAAAATAAACACTTTTTTCTTTATATCGGTCTACTTTTTATATGTTTTAGAGAACAGAGAACGATTTATTTATTTTTCGGTTTGCGGTTTTTCTCTTTTTCTTTTAAATAGTTGATAAATTCGATGGCCTGCTGTTTGCTTTCTGGGGAAAAATCCTGCATATCGCGGTATGCAAGCTGCAGGTCCGGATCTGAGAACATATCGTCATCGGATTTTTTGTCTTTCCCCGTTAATAAGTAATCAGTCGTTACTTGAAAGTAATCAGCCAGCTTTTGGAGTGTGTCGTAATCGGGTTCGCTTCGCCCGTTTTCATAGTGGGAATATCGTGCCCGTGACACACCGATGTGTGATGCGATTTCTTCCTGTGTCCTTTTCCCTCTGAGACTCTTCAATCTGCCGCCTATCATACTATGACCTCTCTTTTTTAAACTCCCTACGTTACTTATGATTATAGATACAAAATGTATCAAAATAAAGTTATGATAAAAAAAGTATCAAAAATAACTTGATGATACAGAATGTATCGTTTATACTTGGTAACATCCGATACAAAATGTATCAAAAAAGATCAGGAGAGTGATCACATGTATCCGATCCAAATCGTTTTTAGTGAAAATCCCATAGATCAGCGCCATCTCGGACAATCCGGCGGCACCATTTCGTTTACCGCATGCGGCCTTCCGGTGTTTCACTTTGAAACGCAGGAACAGTTTCAAGCATACATGATGTTAAAAGGAGAAGCGGCGTACAATGAAAAACGATAAAAGCTATCCTTTTCCGACGTATTCAGGGTTGTTGAATTCAGAACATTATGACAAAATTGGCCCGGCGTTATGGCTGTTTCTCTGGTTTATCAGCTCAACAACAAAAGAAATCGAAAAAGACGGCGTAAGCTGGGGCATCGTACTCGGCCATAAGCCGTTAAAAGCGAGAGAAATGGCGGCAGTCTTCGGCGTAAGTGAAAAAACCGTCAGAAGATGGCTGGAGCTTCTCGAAAACCATGATTACATAAAGGCCGTCCGTGCGCCATACGGACTGATGATTTCGGTCAAGCATTCAAAAAAATTCAGCTTCAGATCGGACAATACTGTACACGGGAGTCTAAAAGAACGGCCATTTTCGCCGCAGACACCGGACACAAACGACCGTACAGATATAGATAAAACAAACAAATATACTGCTGCTGATGATGCAGTGGATCACATTGCGAAGCGGTTTACACAATTACGGTCGGCTCAAGAAGGACGCACCGTGTATCCTTCCTCAAGAGATTATCAAGCCATCGCCCGCATTGTTGCCATCGGCGTTCCTGTCACGCAAACAATCAAATGGCTTGAAGAATGCTTTCAGGCTTTTGAAAACCGGCGGACCGCCGCTTCTGAAACAATCAAGGCTTTTCGCTACTGCTCGAAATTCATTGAAGATCGATTTTTCGCGCAGCAAGCCAAAAAGAATGCCGCAATTCAGCATGAGAGGATGAAAAAACATGACAAAACGAACAATCGAACAGATTTTGGACGAGCTGAGAAGAGGGAGACGTCCATTACTGGCGGACAAACCGGCCGAATCAGACGCAAGCAGGTATGATTGCCTGCGCTGCAAGGATCAGGGAGGTTATCTCGTCAGGCAGAATGGCCTGGAAGTCTGGACGATGTGCAGCTGCATGGCAGAACGAAAAGTGAAGCGGCTGCTGGGTGCAAGTGAGATTACCCACGCTTTCAGACAGCTCGGCTTCAAGGAATTCCGCACGGAGGGAAAGCCGCAGGCCATAAAAGACGCATTTGAGTGTACAAAAGAGTATGTTGCCGATTATGAACAAATCAAGGATTGCCGAAAAAACAGCATTGCCCTTTTAGGACAGCCCGGATCAGGGAAAACACACCTTTTGACCGCCGCAGCCAACGAATTAATGAGAACATGCTATGTGCCTGTCATTTATTTTCCGTTCGTGGAAGGCTTTACTGATCTGAAAAATGATTTTGCCCTATTAGAAGCGAAGCTGAACCGGATGAAGCAGGCGGATGTGCTGTTCATTGATGATCTGTTTAAACCGGTTAACGGCAAACCCCGCGCTACAGATTGGCAATTAGAGCAAATGTATTCGGTACTCAACTATCGCTACTTAAATCATAAACCGATTTTGCTTTCGAGCGAGCTGACAATTGAAGGACTTGTACGGGTCGATGAAGCGCTCGGCACGAGAATCTATGAGATGTGCAGTGACTATTTAGTGATTATCAAAGGAGCAGCCTACGAGCTTAACCATAGATTGGAGGGCGTCAGATAATGTGTAAGCTTTGTCAAACAAAGAAAGTCATTGTGGAACATACCGGTATTGGAGTCGTTTTTCATCCATGTCCGAACTGCCGGTCCGGCACTGACTTAACGCCTGTCATTCAAAAGCTGGAGCAAATGCTGACAGCGGGAAAAGCGAGGCTGAATATCTATGATTAAACAGCTGACTGCACTAATCGCTTTGCTGTTTCGGGCAAAGCGAACAGAAAAAAACATTGAACAATGGTATAAGGACGACGGGAAGTGAAAGTGTTGGCAAAAACAAAACAGGCAGAGAAAAGCCCTGCGCCGTGGCGTGCTGTCCCGTGCGGGGATACCAAACCGATCTATATTTATTCAGCTTACAGTGAAGAAGAAAAAGAAAGATTCCCATATTCAAATGGACGGCTGATTGCCGCTGTATTTGACCTCAGCTCTTATTCGCAAAAAAGCAATGCCGCTTTGATGGCCGCTGCGCCTGAATTGCTGGAAGCGTCTAAAGCAGCGCTTGATTTTCTGAAAGGGAATTCTGTTCATTCAAAGGAGCGCATCATTCAGCTATTAGAAAAAGCTGAAGCAAGCGCTGCACCGAAAAGGGGAGGAAATAAAACATGATTCATCCTAAAAAACTGCTGCATATCGATTCCGTCACGCTTAAGAGCCAGCTGGAGGACGGGAAAATCCGTGTCATTATTGTGGATGGCATCAAGCAAGAAGCATGGATCACAGAAGCGCCCGAGCATGGAAAAACGCTCGTCGAAACAAGAAAGGGCGACCTTGCCCGAGTGGAATTTGAAATCGGCTACAAATTAAATTAAAGCGAAAACAGAATACGTCCAAGACGGAAAGCCTGCGGACACTGATCAACTGCACAGCATTTGTGCGTTGATTGGTGTCCGTTTTTTATTTGCCAAAAATGAGGAGGATCATAGAATGCAAGACTTACTATTTGAATATAAACGAACGCTCAAACAAACAAGAAACCAATATAAACCGCTCGCTGAGGCAGATGAATCCGTGCTCTCAGCTGAAGAGCTGAAGGATAAAAAAATCATCAGAAATATGATTACTGATCTTGAATATGTAACAGAGTGGCTTGAAAAAGGAAGGCAGCCCGGTATCAGACGGGCGATTGACCGGCGTGATGCCTACCAGCGGCTGATGATCAAGGACCCGAGAATCATCGAATCATTTTCCAGCGCTATGATGTTTGAGCCGGACGGACAGGTATCAGAAGAAGACAGAGAGAGAATTCGAGAAGCATTAGCCCTGTTAACGGACAGAGAAAAGGAAATGTTTTTGCTGCATAAGGTAGAATGTTTTTCTTATGAACGGATCGCCGATCTTCTCGGCGTGAAAAAATCGACAGTGCAAACGACGATCAAACGGGCAATCGTAAAGGTGCAAAGACAGCAGGAAGAAATGAATCGATCACTTGCATGAAAGCTTGTCATACGTTTGCCACCTATAAGTGAATAGAGCATGACACATAAGCGGCTGGCATGATCAGCCGCTTTTATGAATAAACAACCATGCTGGAGGTGGCGGTGATGCCGTAGCATGAAAACACAACAGCGCGAACAAGCATTAGCAATCTATCAACAACATCAAGGAAAGATCACAAATCGGGCGATTGCGGACACAATCGGTGTTTCCCCGAAAACAATCGGCATCTGGAAAAAACAAGACAAATGGAAAGAGGCCCTGTTTTCTGCGTCCAAAAACGAACAAAAACAGCGCCCTATAGACAACGATGAATTAAATGAACGCCAGCGGCTGTTTTGCCTGTATTACGTCAAAAGCTTCAATGCCACACAGTCAGCAATCAAAGCGGGCTATTCTCCGGACAGCGCTCATGTGACGGGCAGCCGGCTCTTAAAAAACGAAAAGGTCGCTGCTGAAATCAGACGCATTAAAAAAGAAATGGTCAATGAGATGTTTATTGAAGCGATGGATGTGCTGCAGGTTTATATCAAGATCGCGTTTGCGGATATTACGGACTATGTGACCTTTGGAAAAAAAGAGGTCCAGGCTGTCGGGAAATCGGGTCCGCTGTTTGATGAAGATGATAATCCGATTATGAAGGAAATCAGCTTTGTCGATGTCAAAGACTCCGGGCTCGTTGATGGCACCATTGTAACGGAAGCAAAACTTGGGAAAGAAGGCATTGCCATCAAGCTTGCAGATAAAATGAAGGCGCTTGAGAAGCTATCCTTATATTTTGATTTGTTTCCAGATCAATTTAAACAAAAAATTGAAAATGAGAAATTGA
The DNA here is from genome assembly GCF_042709275.1 of Bacillus sp. LR_5. NCBI lineage: Bacteria > Bacillati > Bacillota > Bacilli > Caryophanales > Bacillaceae > Bacillus > Bacillus sp. LR_5. The sequence goes on from NZ_JAVAXX010000023.1 coordinate 22,472, forward strand.
AGCTTGCCAAACAAAAAGCGGAGAAAACAGATGACAGCCAGGAGCCGATTGAAATTATGATCAAACGAAAAGAGCGCAAGTCATGATTGTAAAAGAAATCAACCCTCATTTCGAAGATTACGTGTTCAATTGGGAGCAGACGTACCAGTTTCTCGTCGGCGGCTACGGCTCCTCCAAAAGCTATCATACCGCATTGAAAATCGTGCTAAAGCTGCTGAAGGAAAAACGGACGGCCCTTGTGATCCGGGAGGTGTTCGATACCCACCGGGATTCGACCTTCGCCTTGTTTCAAGAGGTGATCGAAGAGCTCGGTCTCACAAAGGCTGTGGCATCTCTTTCTTCCCCGCTGCAGCTGCGATTTCACAATGGCAGCCGGATCATGTTCAAAGGAATGGACAATCCGGCAAAATTAAAATCGGTTCATAACATTTCATTAATATGGATTGAAGAGTGCTCAGAGGTGAAGTATGAGGGGTTCAAGGAGTTAATCGGACGTCTTCGCCACCCAGAGCTGAAGCTTCATATGATCTGTACCACCAATCCCGTCGGCACCTCCAATTGGACGTACAGGCATTTTTTTCGGGATGAACGCAAGAAACGGTTTGTGCTGGATGACAGCGAACTTTACGAAAAGCGGACAATTGTGAAGGGAGATACGTATTACCATCATTCCACCGCTAACGACAATCTTTTTCTCCCGGAAAGCTATCTGAAACAGCTTGAAGGACTTAAGGAGTATGATCCTGACCTGTACCGGATTGCCCGCAAAGGCCGATTCGGCGTCAATGGGATCAGGGTGCTGCCGCAGTTCGAGGTACTCCCGCATGATCAAGTGAAAAAATGTATCGCAGCCATCAGCAAGCCAATCTTTCGTACAGGTATGGATTTTGGATTCGAGGAATCCTATAATGCCGTCGTCCGGCTTGCTGTAGATCCTGAAAAAAAATACCTCTACATTTATTGGGAGTATTATCAAAATAAAATGACAGATGATAGGACGGCTGAGGAGCTGCGTGAGTTTATTGAGACACAGGAATTGATCAAAGCCGACTCGGCTGAGCCGAAAAGCATCCAATATTTCCGCCAGCAGGGCTTTCGGATGGTTGGAGCCAGAAAGTTTCCCGGCTCCAGGCTTCAATATACCAAAAAGGTAAAACGGTTCAAAAAAATCTTCTGTTCGGACCGCTGTGAAAATGTCATCTATGAGCTCAAGACACTTACGTATGCCAAAGATAAAAACGGAGCTCTGATTGAGGATGAATTCACGATTGACCCGCATACGCTTTCTGCCATTTGGTATGCGCTTGATGATTATGAGGTTGCTGATATGAAAGAGACAGCACACAAACGAATCCGGCCGAACCGAGAAAGGAGGAGGTCATAAATCATGCACAATCAAACAGTCAGAGCAACTGTATTTAAAGCCAATGCCGCGGCTCCTCAGACAAAGCAAATCTATGAAGATGACTTTTCTGAGCTGTACGGAGAGGACATTATCGCTCCGCCCTACAATATCATCGAGCTCAAAACTATTGCCGAATACTCGACCATTCTACAGCAATGCATTGATGCGTACAGAGTGAATATTACAGGCTTTGGATTCGATGTTGAGTACACATTTGATGTCAACGCAAGTGATGTCGATCAGGCAAAAAAGAAAAGAGCGGAAAAAGACTGGGCCAGACTCGAAGCCTTTTATAAATGTCTTCACTTTGATGAATCAGCTGAAATGATTTTAGGCTATGCCATCGAAGACAGAGAAAAAACAGGCAACGGATTTATGGAAGTGCTTCGCGACGGGGCGGGAAAACCTGCCGGCATCGAATATTTAGATGTGGAATATATGCGTGTATGCGGAGCAGGCGAGCCTGTAGAGGTTTCATTTGTATATGAAGAAAACGGGAAAATGAAAAGGATCAAAAGGCAAAAACGCTTCCGAAAATATGTGCAGATGATCAATGGAAAGAAAGTATTTTTTAAAGAATACGGCGATCCGCGAAAAATGGATATGCGCACAGGTGAATATGTAAACACATTGGCAGAGAAGTATCAAGCAAATGAAGCCATTCACCTCAAAATCGGAAGCGGCGTATACGGTGTACCCCGCTGGATCGGCAATATTGTCAATTTATACGGGGCCCGAAAAGCAGAAGAGCTCAATTTTATGTATTTTAAGCAGGGACGTCACGTCCCCGCTGCGATTACAGTGGAAAACGGGATGCTGTCTGAAGCTTCTTACCGGGAGCTGCAGGAATACATGAATGATCTTGAAGGCGTGGAAAACGCACATAAATTTCTCCTGATCGAAGCGGAAGGAATCGCAAAAGAAAAGGATCTCCACGGAGGCGAGGATATTACGCCGGTTTCCGTGGAAATCAAATCTTTGGCTGAAATTCTCCAAAACGACGCCTTGTTTCTTGAATACGATGAAAAAAGCAGAAATAAGCTGCGTTCCGCGTTCCGTCTCCCGCCGCTGTATACAGGCGAGGCCCAGGAATACAACCGGGCGACAGCTGATACTGCTAGAAAAATTACGGAGGAGCAGGTTTTTCAGCCGGAGCGAAAAACGCTCGTGAATAAACTGAACACGCTGCTTTTGCCGGAGCTGAATATCCATGACGTCAGGCTGACATTAAAAGGACCGGACTTTCGTGATCCGCTTGAGATTGCGAAGGTGCTCGGTCCTTTTATTACAGCAGGAGCGGTCTCGCCGAATGATTTACGCGACCTTGCCGGACGGGTGCTTGGCAAAACACTTGAGGAGTGGCCTGAGGACATTTATAAACGGCCTGCAGGACAGGATGCGGAAAAGACAAACCTGACTGCGCTCATGCAGGAGTTGAAAGAAAGCATCGAAGATATCAAAACGTCCTGAAGGGAGGTGAATCAAGCAGGTGGCGCGAGAATTAAGAAATGCCAAAATCAGCTTTGTCAGTTATGTGGACAAGGCGGCTAACCAGACAGAATTTTTCTTTACGAAGTCAGCCAAACCTCCGTCATTTGAAAAAAAGGTTCGGCTGTTTACAAAAAGTGAGCAGGATGAACAAAAGCTCGTGTACGGAATCGTGTATGAGCCTGATGTTCCTGATGCACACGGCGATTTTATGACCGCCGAGGAAATTGAAAAAGCGGCGCACGGTTTTCTCGCGGAGGCACGGGAGATTGATATCAATCACAGCTTTGAGGGCGGAACCGGCGTCGTGGTCGAGTCCTATGTGGCGCCCGATGATTTTATGATCGGGTCAAAGCGGATTACAAAGGGCTCATGGGTGCTCGTGACAAGAGCGTCTGACGAGGTGTGGGAACAGATCAAGGCTGGAATCATCACCGGCTACAGCATGGCGGGCACTGCAGATGTGTATGAAGAAGAACCGGTCGAAAAAGCAGGGTTCTTTAGTGTATTCAAGCAAATGCTTGCTGACAAAACAGTGAAGGAGACTGAAGAAATGAGAAAAGAAGACATGAGAGAATCATTCGAGCATGCGCTTTACCCTCTGCTCAAACGGCTTGAGCGGATTGAAAAAAACACAGACACGGAGGAAAAGCCGGAGCAGACGGGTGATGACGAGCGTCTGAAAAAGCTCGTTGAAGACATGCTTGCCCCGCTGATCGAACGCATCGAGGCTTTGGAAAAAGCGCGGGGCGCGTCTAAGCAGACAGCGGACGATACGGGCGGCAATACAGAGCAAGTCAAAAAATCAATCTGGAGCGGACTGCTGTAAAACCAGTCAAGGAGGAGGAAATCAATTGAGAAATCAAGAGATCATTCGGAAAGCGGAAATGTCGCTTTCTGCTTTAAAAAGCGGCGGGCTTATGAACCCTGCGCAAGCATCGGCTTTTATCCGCATGGTGCAAAACACGCCGACCATTTTCAGTGAATCCCGCGTGATTCAAATGGAAAATGACTCGCAAAAATTTGAGAAAATCGGCTTCGGTCAGCGTATTCTGCGGGCTGCGCAAGAAGGAAAAGCACTGTCAAACGACGAGCTGACAGTTCCAACGACAAGCACTGTCCAGCTGAACACGAAGGAAGTCATTGCGGAAATCAACATTACGTATGACACACTTGAAAACAATATTGAAAAAGACGGCCTGCAGCAGACAATCATGCAAATTTTAGCAGAGCGCGCAGCAGTTGATATTGAAGAGCTGATCGTTAACGGTGATACAGCATCAGCTGATCCGTATCTGGCACAGCTGGACGGCATCCGTAAACAGGCGGTTTCCCATATCGTTGACATGAACGGTGAAGAACTGTCCAGAGCGACATTCAAGAAAGGCTTAAAGGCAGTTCCGCCAAAATATTTGCGCATCCCTCAGGAATTCAGATTCTATACGTCTCACGGCTTAGAAATCGAATGGAAGGACCGCGTGGCAGACCGCCAGACAAACCTTGGGGACCAGGCTGTTCAGGGCGGCTTGTCAACAGCATTCGGCGTACCGGTCAAAGGAGTATCCAATATTCAGCCGTACACAGTCGGTGAGGGAGACGCGCAATATGACGCTTCTGATATCATTCTCACACATCCGAAAAATATCATTCTCGGCTTCTCCCGCAATATCCGAATTGAAGTCGACAAAGACATCCGCTCCCGTAAATTCATTATTGTCTTAACGGCCAAGCTGGACAGCAAGTTCGAGGAAGAGGATGCCTGCGCGAAATTAATTAACGTAAAAGAATAATAGAAACGAGGTGGTCAGCTCATGCTCATTGAACCGACTGACGTAGCCTCCTATTCGGTCTATGATCGGGTGAAAAACAGGCCGGAAGAGCTGCTGGCGCAGGATATCATCGAGGCGGAAGCAGAAGCGGCTCTCATCACGGGCCACCGCTTTGAAGACAGCTTGTATGATCCGCTGCCCGGCAAGGTGAAGCTGGCTTTAGTAAAGCTTGCCCAGTATTTTGCGCTTGTCAACAGCGATGAATCTGCCTCATCAAGCTATCAGTCTGAGAAAATGGGGGATTATTCCTACACGGTTTCCGGAGAAGGCGGGATTCAGCGGCCAGAGGTGTATCATTTGCTCGAAGAGTTTATCAAGCCGGGTTACGTCCCTGAATCCTCCAGACTGAAGGTGAGATCTTTATGAGCTACAAGCAGATGCTCATTCACCGTTGCGACATTTATCATGAAGCAGCCCAAGCGCCGTCTGCAGGCCGATTTGGGATTCCGGCAGACAGGCTGCAGCCGGTGATTTCATATCCCGATACACCCGATGAACAAGATGTTCCTTGTTATTTTACCGAAAAAACACAGCAGCTGATTCAGGAGGAGCCGGATCAAACTGTATATCATAGCTTTCTCGTCCATTTTCCGTTGTCAGCGGACATCCGCGTGAACGATAAAATCATTTGGGAGAATCATAAATATATACTAAAGCTGCCGAAAAGGATCAGACATCATCATTGGGAGGTCGTCGCAGTCAGGGATGAAAGCCTATGAAAATAGCGGGATTGAAACAGCTGAACACGGCATTAAAAGAAGCGGCTTCAGGCGGTTTTTCCAGACAGGCGTCCCGGTGGCTTGAGGAGTGCGGGCAAGATTTTCTGGAGATCGTCCAATCTGAACTCATCAGCACACAAACGATTGATACAGAAAAACTGCTCAGTTCCTTTGAGAAAGGCGCAGAGGACAATCTCTGGATTGTGCAAAGCGGCGGGCTTTCGCTTGAGGTGGGGACACAGCTTGATTACGCCTCATTTCTTAATGACGGCCATTGGACGTCAAAACAAGATGTGAGATGGGTGCCGGGGCGTTTTCAAGGCTCACGGTTTATTTATGATCCAGCGGCTTCAACGGGAATGGCGCTCAAGAAAAAATGGATACCGGGCACGGGCTACTGGGATCATGCACTGCTTTTATATGAACAGCTGTTTGAAAAATCGCTGGAAAGCAAACTGCGCCAGTGGCTGAAGAAGCTGTAAAGGAGGAGCAGGATGAACAGTGAAACAGGATCGATCATGGCGTTTTTGTACAGCCGGTGGTCTGTTCCAATTTATGAACGCGAGCTTCCTGATCACTTTCAGGTGCCGTCGTTATACGTCCCGCCACCATCTGTTTTCGAGGAAACAGATACGGTCTCCACATTTAAAAAAACCTACAGTCTCAATGTAAAACTGTTTCATCTGGACTCCGTTCAGGCGCTGGATGAAGCGGACAGGCTCGCGGATGCCATCAGAGAAGCGAGAAATATGATTCCGCTGCTGAGTGAATCCGGCGAGAAGACGGGGGATATGGTTCGCCTCTCCCAAATCGAGACAAGGGTAGGAGACAGGGGCGAGGCGGCCATGGTGATCAGGTGGAGCAGCCGATATTATTATCACAAAACAGAACAGCCTGTCTTACAGGATATCGACATGAACAGCGGGGTGAAATAAACGGTGTCAAAGGACAAACAACAGAAGAAGGCTGTACATACAAAGAGCCGGGAAGCTCTATTTGATACAGCGGATTTGATTAAGCACGCGAAGGAACTGTTCGGCGTTAAGCCGGATATTCTTCAGGGGGCTTTATTTGGCGTGGATCAACCACGTATGACGAAATCAGAAGCCAACCAATTGATTCAAACATTTCTAACCAAGGAGGTCATGTCATCATGAATGGCGGAACATTTACAACAGGCAAAGAAAAAGAACGTGCAGGCATTTATTTTAACTTTAAAACGACGGCACAGGAGCGGGTATCACTCAGTGAACGGGGAACAGTCGCACTTCCGGTCGCATCAAGCTGGGGCGAAGCGAAAACGTTCGTCTCCATTTCCAGCGTTGAAGACTTAAACAAAAAAGTGGGCCTCAGCATTGATGACCCGTCTTTATTGCTGCTGCGTGAAGCGAAGAAAAATGCGAAAACGGTATTGATGTACCGTCTAACCGAAGGTGTCCGAGCGTCTGCTGATATTGCTGAAGGCGTCAAAGCAACTGCAGTATATGGCGGAACAAAAGGAAATGACATTATCATCCGCATCAATCAAAATGTGCTGGATACTAATTCTTTCGATGTGACAACATATATGGACGAATCAGAGGTTGATAAACAGACTGTCAAAAAGGCTGAAGAATTAACAGCTAACGGCTATGTCACTTTTACCGGAACAGGCGATCTTTCTTCAACGATTCCTCTCACTGGATCAGAAGGAGACACTGCAGCTGAGACGCTGAATGCATCCGCGGGAATCCGTTTATCTGGCGGTACGGATAAAGCCCCTGTCAACTCCGACTATACAGATTTCTTAGCCGCGGCTGAAACGGAGAGCTTTGATGTGATTGCGCTGCCTGTTGCAGAAGGTGACCAGTTGAAAGCGACGTTTGCTGCTTTCATTAAACGCCTGCGCGACGGCCAAGGACAAAAAGTGCAAGGCGTCACAGCCAATTATGCCGGTGATTATGAAGGCATCATCAACGTAACCGAGGGTGTGCTGCTTGAAGATGGCACGGAAGTTACACCGGACAAAGCAACAGCTTGGGTAGCTGGAGCGAGTGCAGGAGCAACCTTTAACCAATCACTTACATTTGTAGAGTACGAAGGCGCAGTTGATGTGTTACACCGCCTTGACCACGATACGATTGTTGAACGTCTGGGTAAAGGTGAATTTTTATTCACATTCGACGCCCGTGACAAATCCGTCAGCGTAGAAAAGGACATTAACTCACTCGTGACGTTCACAGCTGAGAAAAACAAGAAATTTGCGAAGAACAAAATCGTTCGTGTCCTGGATGCTGTGAATAATGATTTAACACGCGAGCTGAAAGCCTTAATTAAATCAAGAAAAGGCAGCGGAAGCGATATTCCGGCATCTGAAGACGGACTGCAGTATGTAAAAACGATGATCACGCAATACATGACAACGCTTCAGGATGCAGGCGGCATCACTGGCTTTGATTCCGATGAAGATATCACAATTTCAATGAATGAAGATCGTGACGGCTTCTTGATTGACCTGGCTGTTCAGCCTGTCGACGCAGCAGAAAAATTCTACTTTAATGTGGAGGTAAACTAATATGGCATTAAAAGCACAAAACACAATTTCAGGAAAAGAAGGCCGCTTATTTCTCGATGGTGAGGAAATGGCGCACATCAAAACATTTGAAGCAAACGTTGAGAAAAACAAATCCGAAGTCAACATTATGGGCCGCCGCATGACAGGCCATAAAACAACAGGGGCAAATGGAACAGGGACCGCGACGTTCTACAAAGTCACATCAAAATTCGTGCTATTGATGATGGACTATGTCAAAAAAGGCAGCGACCCTTATTTCACGCTCCAAGCCGTGCTGGATGATCAATCCTCCGGCCGGGGCACAGAGCGAGTCACGCTGTACGACGTCAACTTTGACTCTGCCAAAATCGCAAGCCTTGATGTCGATTCAGAAGCGTTAGAGGAAGAAGTTCCATTTACATTCGAAGACTTCGACGTCCCTGAAAAGCTATCTGACACGTTTTAATCAAAGCTGAATCAGCCCATACGCAGACCTTTCTCAGAAAGGTCTGTTTTTAAAAGATGAAACCAAACAATAGACAAGGGAGTTTTTTACATGAGCGAGAAGAACGAAAACGTATATGATCTTTCCTTTTTTATGCCGGGAAAAACAATTGAAGCTGAGGAAATCAAAGTGCCGATCTCAAAGCGTTTTGTTGATAAAAAAGGGAACATCGTGCCATTTATTTTTAAAGCGATCACGACGGAGCGCATTGATGAATTGGAGAAAGAAACAACAACGTATAAAAATGTCAAAGGCAGAGGCCGTGTAAAAGATTTAGACAGCCAGCGCTTTTATGCCCGAATCGCAGTTGAATCAACCGTTTATCCGGACTTCCGTTCAAAAGAGCTTCGAGAAGCTTACAAAACGGCTGACCCGGTAGAAGTTGCGAAACGCGTGCTCTCAGTTGGAGGCGAGTATGCGAACTGGTTAAACAAAGCGATTGAGATTAATGGATTTGAAGATGAATTAGAGGATCTGGAAGAAGAAGCAAAAAACTAATCAAGGATGGGCATAAAGAAGCCGTGTATCTCTACTATGCGATGCACGAGCTTCATTATTCTCCATCAGATTTATTAGAACTGTATGAAGCGCCTCGAAACTTCAAGGCGCTGTTGTATGGACTGATTGGATATAAGCTCGATCTCCTTGAAAAACAAGCAAAGAAAGGAGGGGCATCGTAATTGGCAAAGCTGACAGCAAGGTTTGAAATGGAAGACCGTGTAAGTAAAAAGTTAAGAAAGATCCAGAATGGGTTTAGAGCTCTTGAAAAATATAGAAAAATGGTGCAGCGAAAAAGCGCTATTGATGTACGAAAAGAAAGCAAAACTGTATTAAGGACAATTGATCGCATACAAAAATCATTAAAGAAAAAGCTTGGCGCCCAAATGATCTCCATTTCAACTGAGGATAAAGCCAGCAGTATTATTCAGCAGGTTAATGTTCAATTGCAGGGATTGCCGTCATCTGTATCTATTAAAATAGATGCTAGTGACCAAGCAACCGAAAAGTTTGAACGATTAAGAGAGCTCGTGGCAGGTTTTAAAGGCTTTGCGATTATGCTGAGTGCAGAAGATCAAGTGTTGCCAGCTGTGCAAAAAATACAGCGCTATATGGAAACTGCACTTAAAAATGGTTACTCTGTTACGATACGCGTGATTGATCACGTCATGAAAACAGTCGGTCGTATTTCTGCTGGTATTAATGCCTTAACAGGAAAAGACAACAAACTTGAGCTCGCTATTAATGACAAGGTGTCAAATAAGCTGGATTCATTGCAGAAAAGAATTGACAGCATGGGAAGTTCAGGTCCCTCCGAAAAAGGAGCGCCTTCAGCAGGAGGTACAGGAGATATTGCGAGCATGTTTGATCCAGAAACGATTTTGACAGCACTGGACAAATTTGCTGCTTCATTCATGGAAAAGGTGGATGAAATCGCCACAAAGTTCAGCCCGGAAACAATCTTAACAGAGCTGGATAAATTTACGACATCGTTCATGAATAAGGTGGATGAAGTCGCCACAAAGTTTAGTCCAGAGACAATTTTGTCGCAGCTGGATAAATTCACAACATCGTTCATGAATAAAGTGGACGCAATTGCAACGAAATTCAGTCCAGAAACGATTTTGTCGCAGCTGGATAAATTCACAACATCGTTCATGAATAAAGTGGACGCAATTGCAACGAAGTTCAGTCCAGAAACGATTCTGGCACAGCTGGATAAGTTTACAACATCGTTCATGAGTAAAGTGGACGCAATTGCGACGAAATTCAGTCCAGAAACGATTCTGGCACAGCTGGATAAGTTTACAACATCGTTCATGAGTAAAGTGGACGCAATTGCGACGAAATTCAGTCCAGAAACGATTTTGTCGCAGCTAGATAAATTCACAACATCGTTCATGAGTAAAGTGGATGCAATCGCAAGTAAATTCAGTCCAGAAACGATTTTTAAGCAGCTTGACAAGTTTACAGATTCCTTTATGAAAAAAGTGGATGCAATCGCAAGTAAATTCAGTCCAGAAGCGATTTTTAAGCAGCTTGACAAGTTTACAGATTCCTTTATGAAAAAAGTGGATGATATTGCAAGCAAATTCAGTCCAGAAGCGATTTTTAAGCAGCTTGATAAGTTTACAGATTCCTTCATGAAAAAAGTGGATGATATCGTAAGTAAATTCAGCCCGGAAACAATCTTTAATGAGCTTGACAAGTTTACAGATTCCTTCATGAAAAAAGTGGACGATGTCGTAAGTAAATTCAGCCCGGAAACGATTTTTAACGAGCTTGACAAGTTTACAGATTCCTTTATGAAAAAAGTAGATGATGTCGCCAGCAAATTCAGTCCAAACGCCATTATTACTAAAGCGGAAGACTTTGTAACAAATATTGTTGACAAAATTTCAGAGAAATTTAATTTCCTGAACCCGGATAAAATCGCTAATAAAGCAGAAAAGTTTGTTGATAACATTGTTTCAAAAATCGCCAAGAAATTCGAGAAATTCAGCCCTGATAAAATTATTGAAAAAGTGGGAGAGTTTTTTGAAAAAATTATAAAAGGCATTGCTGAGAAGCTGGGGAATCTGGATATTGGCGGGTTGCTTGGCGGCAAATCCAGCGGAAGCAAAAGCAAACAAAAAGCTTCAAAAGCCAATACAAAGAACTCAACTTCTAACAATTCAAACCGCACTAAAAAACCTTCTATGAACCAAAAATCTTCAGGTTCAAAATCGAAAAAGTCAGGCGGCAAATGGGGCGGGGCTTGTGGTTGCTGCTGTGCCGGAATCAGTACAGGCAAAAGCAAAAAAGTGAAAAATAGAAACGGTTCATCAACAAAAGGGAATAAAACAAATCCTGTGAATACACCTAAATCTGCTAAAGGAGCATCAGGCAAAGGTTTTTCAGGCCTTCTGAAAACATTGGGTGAATCAAAAGGCTTAAAAGGCGGACTGAAGGGCTTAAAAGGAGCGGCAAAAGGAATACCGGGATTAGGCGAAATACTGTCCCTTACTGACTTAGCCGGTATCAATAAGGATAATGCTGGTGAAAAAGTAGGTTCAGCCGGCGGAGGTTTAGCAGGAGCCGCTGCAGGAGCGGCTATTGGAAGCGTTGTGCCGGGAGTCGGGACGGCTATTGGCGGTGTTGTAGGAGGAATTGCCGGTACTTTCGGCGGTGAAAGTTTAGGGAAGGCAATTGATGCCGGCGCTCTAGAGGATACATGGAACAGCATCACAGAGGGTGCGCAAAATGCCTGGTCAGCCATTCAGGATACTTGGGGAACTGTATCAACATGGTTTATGGACAATGTCTGGACGCCAGTGTCAACCGCAGTTGTGGGTGTAGCAACAAGCATATGGTCCAACATCGTAAATGCATGGACAACGATTCAAACGATATTCAGCACGGTGGCAACATGGTTTATGGACAATGTCTGGACGCCGGTTTCATCAGCAGTTGTGGGTGTAGCAACAGCAATATGGTCTAAAATCGTAAATGCATGGACGACAATTAAAAATGTGTTCAGTACAGTTGCTTCATGGTTTATGAGTAATGTGTGGGGGCCAGTCAAATCTGCTGTAATAGGAGCGGCAACTACAATCTGGGATAAAATGACCGGTGCTTGGAATAAGATTAAGAGTGTTTTCAGTACAGTATCGGGATGGTTCATGGATACAGTTTGGAACCCGGTTAAAAATACAGTCTCAGATGTAGGTAAGGGAATCTCAGATGCTTTCAAAAAAGCGATAGACACCGTTAAGAACATTTGGAAAGGCCTGAGCGGCTGGTTTAAAAAGAATATTCAAGAACCTCTTACAAAGGTGGGAGAAGCAATTTCAGATGCTTTTTCTAAAGCGTTCGGCTGGGTGAAGCAAATCTGGGATAAAGCTGGCGGCGTAGCTAGTAAAGTAATTAATTTTGTAACCGGCGGCGGTGATCCGAATAAAGGTAAGGATCCGGATAAAAATGCCACAGGCGGCTACATCACCAAACCAACCATCTCGTGGATCGGTGAAGCCGGCAAGGAATTCGTTATCCCGGTTGATAACAACCGAGGCCGGGGGAAGATGCTTCTTTCACAAGCGGCGTCTAAGCTGGGTATGCAAGTTGTAGACGACATGGGCGCAGCTTCGTCTTCTGGCGGAAGTCCAGCATCTGTTTCAGGAGGAGCAGCTGTCAGTCCTCTATCAGGCTCAGCCTCCCCAGCAATGAACACTGCAAATCTTACAGGCCAAGCGTCCACACTCGGACAGCAATTTTCAGAAGGCTTTGGTAAAGGCATCAGCGATCAGCCGGTCAAAATGGAAGACTGGAAAAAGAAAAACATCAATACGCCATTTACACAAATGATTTCTGCTTCACCAAATTACGGTAAACAAATGGTAAGCGGGTATGCCAAGGGCCAAAGCGGCACTGCAACTGGAACAGACGGCTTTTTGCAATCAAAAGTTAAAACGCCGTACCAAGCCACTGTGAACAAATCGTCTTCATGGGGCACAGGAACGGTCAAAGGCTTTGCGCAAGGACAAAACTCAACCCAAACAGGGACTGCACAGTATGTGAGTACACATGTTGACAAACCGTTCCTGCGTTCAAAAGACACATCGAACAGCTGGGGCTCCGGTTTGATCGGAAACTTTGTGACAGGCATGAATTCTAAATCCAGTGAAGTAAAACAAGCAGCAAAGGATATGGCCAAGAGAGTGGAGCAGGCTTTCCGTGAGGAGCTAGATATTCATTCACCTTCCCGTGTCATGATGAGCTTGGGACGTTTTGCTTCAATTGGTGTTGTCAAAGGCCTTGGCTCAGTAGATGTAAAGAAATATGCTGAAAAACAAGCCGGATCACTGGCGGCTGCCTATTCCGGAATGGGAGCCATGGGCGGGAACGTAAAACAATGGATTATGGCTGCTCTCATGGCCACCAAGACACCGATGAGCTGGCTACCGGGACTCATGACGATTGCGCAGTATGAATCCGGAGGCAATCCGAATGCAATTAACTTGTGGGACAGCAACGCAAAAGCGGGGCATCCGTCACAAGGGCTGATGCAGACGATCCCAAGCACCTTTAATGACCATAAAGCACCGGGTATGGGTAACATTAAAAACCCGATTCACAACGCAGCTGCTGCGATCGGCTATATTAAAAGCAGATATGGATCAATCAACAATGTGCCGGGTATTAAAAGCCTGAATCATGGCGGACCGTATGTCGGTTACGCAAACGGCGGGCTGATTACAAAAGAACAAATTGCCCGTGTCGGAGAAGGAAACAAGCGGGAATGGATCATTCCGGAGGAGCGAGGCATCCGCGGCCGCTACCTCCTTCAGAGAGCTGCGCAAGCTCTTGGTATGGAAGTGACAGATCCGTCTCAATCCCAGCAGTCTGAGCTTTCTTCAGGACAAGTTTCAGCAGTTACATCCGGTACACGGCAAACGATACAAACAGCTGGAACGAAAGAAATAAAGATTGAGTTTAACGGCGATCAGCATTTCCATAATGGACAGGATGCTGATGGCCTGGTTGCGAAAATCAAGCAGGCATTACTTGATGAATTACAAAAAGACATTAACACCGGAACAAAGGGGGTCGTGGCTTTTGACTAAGTCTATCTATGAATTTTGGATATCACAGGGGAAAGAAAAGCTGCGATTCCCGGTTCTTCCTGAAGCGATTGATATAGCGAATAGTGTACAAAATGACTCAGTAAAGATAACGGGATTGGGTGAACTAACGTTTATTGAAGAACCCGGAGCAAAAGAAATTTCATTTTCTTCTTTTTTTCCAAAAAAGTATACGCCGATAGCTGAATATCAAAATCTCCCGTCTCCGGAAAATGCCATTGCGAAAATTGAAAAATGGATGAAGGCAAAAAAGCCTGTTCAATTTTTAATTACGGGAACAAAAATCAATATGACATGCAGTATTGAAAGCCTTAAATATAGTGAGGGAGACAATGAAATAGGAGATCGGGATTTTGATATTGTATTAAAAGAATACAAAACCGCTTCCCCGCGGAAAATCAAGCAGAAGAAAAAAACAAAGGCAAAACGTCCGTCGAAGGCTGCGCCGAAGACGTACACAGTGAAAAAGGGAGATACGCTATGGGACATTGCAGGCAGGTTTTACGGGAACAGCACCCAATGGCGCAAAATTTGGAACGCCAATAAAACAGCAATGATCAAACGAAGCAAACGGAACATCAGGCAGCCGGGCCACTGGATTTTTCCCGGCCAAAAATTAAAGATACCGCAATGAAACAGGTGATGTATGATGATAGAACTGTTCGTCATTAAAGACACAGAGTGGCTTGAGCTGGTTGCAGAAAGCGTATCGCTTGAAGGCCATCGTTATCAGGCGCCGCGTTCTATTGAAGCGACCATCGTCACCAAGCAGGGCGACCAGACGTATTACAGTGTCTCAGAAGGAGATACGGTTTTGTTTAAATGGAAGGGAAAAGAGCTGTTTCGGGGCATTGTTTTTGCAAGAACCCCGGACGAGCATACTCTTGCCTTCAGCGCTTATGACATGCTTCAGTACCTGGTCAAAAACCAGGATATGTACGTGTTTTCTAATCAGCGGGCCGACCAGATCATCAGAAGGATTGCGAGTGACTTCCAGATACCGACAACCTCGATTGCAAACACAGGCCATACGATCAAAAGTCTTGTCATTAAAAATGATACGACATTGTATGACATCATATTAAAAGCGCTGAAACAGACGAAAAGCCAGACAGGACGACATTACCAGCTGTATTCGGAAAAAGGAAAGCTCGGTCTGCGCGCTTGGCCAGATCCGTCAGAGGTATGGGTGCTTGAAACGGGCGTCAATATCACGGGCTACCAATACAGCACTTCTATAAACGACACTGCTACTCGGGTGGTACTTCGCCGGCAGAAGGACAATAAGACATATAAAGCCTCTGCCAAGGACAGTTCAGGCTTAAATAAATACGGTGTGCTTCAATATACGGAAACGGTCACAGATGACATCAACCAGGCACAGCTTCAGCAGCGGGCAGATGTACGGCTTGCTGAAAAAAAGGGCGTGAAAAAAGAACTGAAAAATATTCAGGCAGTGGGCATCCCGGAAGTGCAGAGCGGCTTGCCTGTCTATATTTCTATTCCGGAGGCCGGCATCAAGAAAACCTATTGGGTAGATACGGACCGGCACGAATTTAAAGGAACGAAACATACGATGACGATCGATGTTGTCGAAAAGAATACGATGCCGGAAGGAGTTTCCTGATGAGATTAAGTGAGGCTATAAAACATTTGGCAGTCGGCGCAGTTGACGCTGAGTCTCCGGTAGAACTGCTCCCGGCTGAAGTCGTTTCGGTTTCTCCTGTGGAAATCAAATTAAAAGAAAACAGCAAACTGATCATACCGGAAGACGCCATCATTATCCCAAAACGAATGCAGTCCGGAGGAGACGATGCACTCGAGCCGGGGGATCGCCTCATGACCGCGGCTCTGACTGGCGGGCAATCGTTTTTTATTTTAGATAAGGTATAGACAAAACCGCTTCAGTACGAAGGGGTTTTTATTTAGCATGTAAAAGGAGTGGGCAACATGGCCCTGACACCAGAAGTGGAGTTTGAAGATATTGAAGTTGAGAGCGAAGTCATTGAAACCTCGCAAACGTACAAAATAGATTTTGAAAACGGAAGAATTACGAATGAGCTGATTACCGGGCTTGAAGCGATCAGGCAGTTCGTGTATATCGCCTTACAGACAGAACGCTATGCATATTCCATATACAGCCATAATGTCGGAAACGAGCTTCAGGACGTGCTGACAGATCATGAGACGACTGATGCGTATAAAAAGATGGAGATTCCGAGACTGATAGAAGAGGCGCTGGTTTATGATGACCGGATATCTGCTGTAACAGATTTTGAGATTGAAAAACAAGGCGACGCGTTTCATGTGTCCTTCGTGGTGGAGACGGATGAAGGAACGCTTGAGATTGAGGAGGTGATTGGCGAAGATGTTTGAAGATCAGACTTTTGAAGCGATTATGGAGCGTATGCTGAACAGCATTTCCGCAGATATTGACACAAGAGAAGGCAGCGTCATTTATAATGCGTTAGCCCCGGCGGCGGCCGAGCTTGCGAAGTCTTATATATGGCTGGATACTGTGCTTGAGCTAGTTTTTTCTGATACCGCACAAGGCGAATTTTTAGACAGGCGTGCAGCGGAAGCGGGAATTGAACGGACAGCCGCGACAAAGGCGGTCAGAGCGGGAGAGTTTACATCTGGAGTTACTATTCCTGTCGGCTCCCGCTTTTACGTGGATAATCTTTATTTTCAATATACGGCAGATGGGACGCTCATCTGTGAAACACCTGGTGAAGAAGGAAACGCCAATCTGACCGGACGCAATTTATTGTCATTGGATACCATTCCCGGTTTAGAAACGGCCATAGTCAAAGAAATCCTGATTCCGGGACGCGAGGAAGAGGGAGATGACAGCTTGCGAGAACGGTATTTTACAAGGGTTCGGCGTGAGGCCGTCAGTGCCAATAAAATGCATTATAAAGAGTGGGCTGAGGAAGTGGACGGTGTGGGAAAGGCAAAGATCTTCCCGCTTTGGAACGGTGAAGGCACTGTCAAAATTGTCGTCACCAATGCGAATCTTGAGCCCGCTTCTCCTATTTTAATTCAAAAAGTGAAAGATTATATCGACCCTGAACCAGGACAGGGAGAGGGACAGGCGCCAATCGGAGCCGTTGTCACAGTGGAGAGCGCGGTCTGGAAAGAAGTTGAGATTTCTGCCGAAGTGCTGCCTGAGATCAATCACTCAATTGATGAAGTGAAGTCAGAAATTGAGGAAGGCGTTTTAAATCTCTTTAAGAAAATGGCTTTTGAAGATAACGTCATCCGCCTTTCTCAAATTAACAATATCGTCTATAATTCACCATCAGTCAGTGACTACTCCAATATTCAAATCAACGGCACGTCTGAAAATCTGGTGCTGAGCGACGTGGAAATTCCTAAGCTTGGGCAGGTGAAGATCATTGAGCAAACAAGATGACATGACAGCGTATCTGCCGCCGTTTCTTACCAGCCTTAAAGAAATGGCTGAGCTGCTGAAAGCGGAAGCGCCTGAGTTTGATAAACAAAATGACAGCATATTTGATCTGACGGATCAGTTATTCGTACCGACGGCGACTTGGGGGCTCAGCCGCTGGGAAAAAATTTTAAACGTCCCGCGGGAATCAGGCGACACTGATGAGATCAGACGATTGCGGCTCATTTCCAAAATGTCGAACATCCCGCCAATCACATACAGGGCCATTGAGCAGGCGGTAAACCGTTTCTTGAAAAACCCGTCTGCACAGGTCCGCCTGCTTCCCGGCGAATACCGATTTAACGTCGATATCAATGTTGATGACCTCCAGCACATGAATGAGCTGATCGAAGCGATAGAAAACATGAAACCCGCTCATTTGGCGTATACGCTCAGAGGCGGATTGAATGAGACGCTGCGAATCAAAGATACAGTCATCCTGAATCACCGCAGATACCGAACAGCCAGTGAGCTCAAGGTCGGTTATTCTGTCACTCTTAACAACAATGAGGTGGTTTTAACTTGATTTCAACCATATACAGAGAACGCACAGCGGCTGATCTAAAAAGCAGAATCGATCACGTGCTGCTCAACGGCCAAAAAACAGAAATAGTAGAGCTCGCCATTGACGGTGCGACAGTCACCGTTCTGACAAAACGTGAGGAAGACATCAAGCATATCGAAACGGTACAAATTTTTGACGAGCTGGGCAATGTGATCACAGAGAGAAAGACTGACCTGGACGTTAGCGAAAACAGAACACTCGATTTCAGATTTACTTTTGAGGTGGTGTAAACATGGCATACGAAGAAAAAACAGACTGGCTTCCGGATGATCCCATCAACGAAGATGACGTCAACCGTTGGGAAAAAGGCATAAAAGACGCCCACACCGACATGGCTGCCCACAAAAACGACATGAACAACCCCCACAACACAACAAAGGCGCAAATCGGGCTGGGGAACGTGGATAATGTGCAGCAGGCGGCTAAGAAGGATTTTGACAAGCATGAGCAAGATCAGGTGCGGCATGTTACAGAGGAAGAGCGAGAGAAATGGAACAAAGGTCAATTATCTAAGATTACAAAAGATGATGGACAGCCTATGTTCAATATAACGAGTGATTTCCATACGGAACTGTTGAACTATCCTACATTGACTTATTTTTCTTATACTGGCACGCCTCTAAATTCACCAGGCGGCTCAGGAAGAGGATTTTGGACTTGCAGCGACAGCAAATTAAATGGTCATGTAATTGTGGTGACAAATGATAATAAAACTTTTCGTAAAACTCTCTTAAACGGTATCTGGTCAAATTGGGTTGAATTGGAGACGACAGAGGGCGCTCAAACAAAAGTGAACGCTCATGCAGACATTTCAGACATACATGTCACACAAGCAGAAAAAGACAAGTGGAATAACAGCCAGCTTTTTAAAATTACTGCAGACAACGGTCAAGGAAAACTATACTTAAGCGAAACAGATGATTTTCATAAAATTGTTCCACAGAACACTGGATTGGTTCATTTTGCTTCTGCACCAAATACACTAAACGGCCCTGGTACTTCAGTCAGGGGCTTATGGACTATTAATGCGACTGGAAATTACGGGCAAATTATCGCTTTTGACAATACAAATAAAACGTATCGAAAGACGATCTCAGGAGGAATCTGGTCAGATTGGATTGAATTAGAGACAACAGCTGGAGCAGAGGAAAAGGTATCTAATCATGCTAAGGACTCAGCAATACACATTACATCTGTTGAGAGAAGTAAATGGAATGGAGCTCAGCTTACTAAAATAACAAGTGATATAGGAGGGGTGTCCATTGCAGCAAACGAAGGAGAGGACATTCTTCAAAAAATAATTGATCAAGGTAGAGGTATGGGCACATTTTATGCACATGGAAAAGCTGTAAACGCTCCATCACCATTTTCAATAAGAGGAGTATTTCATTTGACTAGCCAATCAACTGAGGGGAAAGGTATGTTTGGTTGGGTCTTAGCTACCGATTACAGAAACAACGTTTTTACGAATTATTATGATGGAAGTACTGTTGCATGGCAAGGATGGAACAAGGTTGAAACTGAAACCAGCGCTCAGGCTAAAGCAGATAAAGCCTTAGCTGATGCTAAAAACTATGTTGACTCTAATTATACGAATAATAAATTAACAGTTCTTACAGGATCCAATGCAATTCAAGACGCTAGAACAAGCGGCAATGAGTATCCAGCTGGGCTGACTTTTATGGATATAGGAGCAAATAATACAACAGGATACCCTCTTACCTATGGTATTGTAAAAAATGAAAAACACAGTAATTATAGATTTACTCAGTATTTTTATGGAACTGGAAATGAATCTAGCTCCTACTTTGCCAACACAGGTTCTTGGATTCGCCATTGGTGGGCAGATTCAGGCTGGACAGCCTGGCATAAAATTTCTGGATTTGCACATGCCAATATTCGGGCCAACAGCATACAATATTTAAATAAAGCTAACCATACAAAAATTCAGTTTAAACGCAAAATAAAAGATACTCATAATGCTTTTGACACAAATAATAGTAGATTCGTTGCTCCTAATGATGGAATGTTTTTAGTGGGAGTTGGGCTGTATATGATAAATACACCGGCTTACATCAATTTTCACCTGAAACTCTATCTCAATGGATCATTGTATAAACCGATTGACCATAAGAGAGGGGACTTTGTTGATAAGCAAAATGAAATGTACCTTGCATTAAATGGTAATGTAACCGTTCCTATGAACAAAGGTGACTATATAGAGATCTATTGTTATTGCAATTATAGCGGTGATGATAGAAGAGGTGTATCCGATTTTAACGAGCTATACAACTATATAGACATCCAAGAACTTGGAGGACTTAACTATCCTACAGTATAAGATAGGAGGCAAAATGATGATCGCAGAAGCAATCATGTTTAAATACCCCAGTGCAGACCCAACAAGAGATTTTATCGTTCAAAATGACGGGGAAGGGTCTTATATAGCCGAGTGGAACCTGCGCGCCCCAATCCCAACACAAAAAGAACTCGAATCCTGGTGGGAGGAATCACAAAAAAACCCGCCGTACGAGCCGCCTGATCAGGTGGAGCTTCTCGCTCAAGAATTGTCACAAGAAAAGCTGGCACGCAAGCAGCTTGAAGAATTGAACAAAACTTTGGGAAACGAGCTGGCAGGTATAAAGCTTTCACTACTTTCTTTGAAAGGAGATTACTCTGAATGAATTATTGGGTGCTTGCCCTCTATTATGAGTGGGCGACAGCAGATATGGTAAAACAAGCATTAGCATATAAAGACTGTTCAATTGAGGATCTGGCAGAGGGTGTGAACAAAAAGCTGATCACAGCTGACCAGTATAAAGAAATTACCGGTAAAGCCATGTAAGGCTTTTTTATTTTGCCTGTTTTTAGATCAAAGGAGGATGAAGATATTGAAGTATCAATATGAATTTCCTCTCGATAAGGCTGGAAAAGCCGGCGCTGTAAAGCCCTATCGAGGAGGAAAAAATGATTTTGTGACACCTGTTTCGAATTTGTCAGGCGTAGCGGAGATTTTAACAAATGCTGCTTTAAAGGCTACTGAGGCATACAGTCAGCTCGGGCAGGATAGGCTTGGCGCAGTTCTGATTTCGAAAGTGAAGGGCTGGGCGTATGCAGATCGTGAAGGTACGCTCTTTATAGAAGAAAGTGACAATAACAATGTTTGGACAACGACAGCAGCAGTTAATGTCGCAGCAGGTGTCCTGACAGCGACGGACTGGGTATATCTTTCTAAACGCTATTACCGTTTCCGCTATGTGAACGGGAATCTTCAGCAATCTGAGTTTGTATTATACCAATCAGTCGGTGCGGGTGAGATGGATGTGCGTGTCAATGGAAAAACGCCTTTACAGATTGACTTTGCGGAGAATCAAACACACGATGGACGGCTGAAAGTCGAGGCTCGCAAAACATTTGACTTTGTCTTTCATGAAAATGCAGAGTCCGCCGGCGAGGGGGCAGCTTTACCTGTTGACGGTGCCGCGCATTTACTCGTTGAAATCTACGGCACAGCGGAAATGAGCGAAGTCAAATTTTGGGGCAAATCGGTGTCAGGACAGAAACTGCCGATCAGAGGCGTGAAAACTGATGATGCCACCTCTGCTTTGAGTACATTAGGAAAAGCTGAGACATGGGCCTTCGATATTAAAGGGTTTAAGGAGATCATCATGGAGATCGTCAGTATCACCGGCGGTACTCTCTCGGTAAAAGGGACCGCTGTTTCATAACAGTTTTGGCCCTCGGAAGGGAGGTGATCTGCATGTAAAGGAGGAGTGAATAATGCAGCAAGAGGCAGATGTGAATGTGTTTCAGCAGGACTTAGCAGACATAAAAGGCGAGCACAAAGCACTTGAGCAGAGGGTTTCCGCATTAGAACGCGTGTCTGACCGTCAAGACCAGCAAATCATGACGCTGAATGAGAAATTAAACAAAATTGAAGAAAACACAACGTGGATTAAACGCACCATCACAGGTGCCATCATTACAGCAGTGTCTACAGGCATCATTGGCGGAGCCATCGCCATTATGTACAGCCTGCTGCAGCATTAAAGGGGGATTTTCATGAACACGTTTGACAAGGGCACGGTCATCAGGACGGTGCTTCTTTTAATTGCTTTAATCAACCAGACCATGCTGATGCTCGGCAAATCACCATTGGACATTCAGGAGGAGCAGGTCAATCAGCTCGCTGACGCTCTTTATTCAGCCGGTTCCATCGCATTTACAATTGGAACGACACTTGCCGCTTGGTTTAAAAACAACTATATAACAGAAAAAGGGAAAAAACAGCGCGACTTGTTAAGGGACAATAATCTGACGAAATAAGGAGAGATGAAAATGGTTAACATTATTCAAGACTTTATTCCGGTTGGCGCAAATAACCGTCCAGGCTACGCAATGACGCCGCTTTACATTACGGTGCACAACACAGCGAATACCGCAGTAGGAGCAGATGCTGCAGCGCATGCCCGCTATTTGAAAAATCCTGATACGACGACAAGCTGGCATTTTACAGTTGATGATACAGAAATTTATCAGCATCTGCCTTTAAATGAAAACGGCTGGCATGCGGGAGACGGAAATGGCAGCGGCAACCGGGCTTCTATTGGAATTGAAATTTGCGAAAATGCCGATGGCGATTTTGCAAAAGCAACAGCAAATGCCCAGTGGCTCATCAAAACATTAATGGCTGAACATAATATCAGTCTCGCCAATGTCGTCCCTCATAAGTATTGGTCAGGGAAGGAATGTCCACGAAAATTGTTAGATACGTGGGATTCGTTCAAAGCAGGAATTGGGGGAGGCGGCAGCCAAACTTACGTCGTGAAACAGGGCGACACACTTACATCTATAGCGAGAGCATTTGGTGTTACGGTTGCTCAGCTGCAAGAGTGGAACAATATCGAAGACCCGAATCTTATTCGCGTTGGTCAAGTATTAATTGTAAGTGCTCCATCGTCCGCTGAAGAACCCGAGCTCTATCCGCTCCCTGATGGTATCATTCAATTGACAACACCTTATACCTCAGGAGAACACGTCTTTCAGGTGCAACGAGCACTTGCGGCTCTGTATTTTTACCCTGATAAAGGCGCTGTTAACAACGGAATTGACGGCGTTTACGGACCGAAAACAGCTGACGCAGTTGCCCGTTTTCAGTCTGTTAACGGTCTAACTGCTGACGGTATCTACGGGCCTGCGACGAAAGCGAAGATCGCAGCGCAATTAAGCTGATCACAGACCATAAAAATCCCGGAGCTGCTCCGGGATTTATTTTTTCTTCTTCAACTTTTTAATAATTCCAGCACTGCGCTCCCTCACCCGAAGCGAGTACCCGGAAAGCCCAAACCTTCCGTAAGCAACAAACTTCACACGCCTCACCAATTTTTTCACTGTATCACCTGACATTATCCTCTGTTTGTATTTATTATATGTAACCCTTTAAGAAAAGGAATAAGGACAAGAGCTGTTTTCCCTTGTCCTTTTAGTGTGATCATGCTTTTTTTCGTTTATACTCGTCAATCAGCCGTTCGTTTTCTTTGAAGATTCTTGCTGTATGCGGACTGACTTGATAGCTTGCGACACTGGTGGTTGAACGTTTTTTCAGGATTTTAAACGGCTTCGCCGCTCTGGGCTCGCATCTGTTTTGAAACGCACGTTCCATTATCCTTCACCTTCCTCCTCAATTGGCAGCACCAAATCATATATGCTCGTTAATGACGTAAATAGCAAATAATCAAATTCCGTGACAATGCTGTCAGACGTCAGCTTGATGACATAGTTCTGTGTCTCGATGGTAAAAGGGATGAGAACCACTTTTCCGTATTGGTCGTAATAAACATCCTTTCGATCGAGCCGTGTTTGTACATCTGCCGGATCATCCATATGCTCGGTTAACCGGTCTTTATCAGCCTGTGTCGAATAGTGGCAAAGAGAAGCCGTTAAGTTCATTTTATCAGCATAGGTTTTCAGCAGCTTATCAATACCTTCAGCATAAGCATCTATACTTCCATAATAAACATGGATCGGCTCGTTTTTCAATAGGTATTGGTATGTTTTCAGCCGATTGAGATACATGTGGAGCATTTCGTTGTTTTCTTCAAGAATTTCTCTTGTGTCTGTTTCAAGCTCGCTGCCGGCCAGTTTTTTGACGTATGCACTTAAGAAGATAAAAGCATCAATCAAAGCAAAACTGACTGCGACAATGAGATACCGTTCCCAGTGGGTAAATAGGGAAGTGGGCTCATATGTCCAGTATACCATAGCGCCCAGAACAAACAGCAAATACCAAGTTTTCCGGATGGCGAACATTTTTTCTTTGACCTTCGCTTCGAAACGCCACGTGGCATACACGTATAACCCCAGTCCGGCCACGATGCACCAGACCATGATCTGAAAGAATAAAACCATATTCGAATCCCTCATATCTGAAATAGGTTCTGCTTATTGTATTCGAGAGATCCGGATGGTTTTCCTGTTCCATCAAAAAAACCGCTCCTTTGACAGAAGCGGTGTGACATTAAAATATCATATTTAAAATAAAGTAGGCGATGGCACCAAGTGTCGCTGAAATCGGAAGCGTGATGACCCATGTAATGAGCATTCGCTTGGCCGTACCCCAGTTTACGCCTTTTACCCGGTGTGACGCACCGACGCCAAGAATTGATGAAGAAATGACGTGGGTTGTACTGACCGGCAAATGAATAAACGTGGCGCCGAAAATAATGGCTGCTCCGGTTAAGTCAGCGGAAACACCGTTTACCGGGCGGATTTTCATGATCTTTCCGCCAACGGTTTTGATGATTTTCCAGCCGCCGATTGATGTTCCGAGACCCATGGCTGTCGCGCAGGCGAATTGCACCCAGGTAGGAATATCATTAGCAGAAGTATGTAAATTCGCTGTGATGAGAGCCATTGTGATAATTCCCATTGCTTTTTGCGCATCGTTTGTTCCGTGTGTATACGATTGCAGGGCAGCTGTTACAATCTGCACTCTGCGGAATTGCTTATTCGTTTTCGCCAAGTTGCTGTCTTTGAAAATCAGCTTAACGATGCTATAAAGAATAAAACCAAGGACAAAGGCAATAATTGGTGATAGGATCAGTGCTTCAATGATTTTAATGAAGCCCTTATAGTTTAACGCTGCAAATCCGGCTGCCGCAATGGCTGCACCGGCAATAGCGCCGATGATGGCATGGGATGAGCTGCTTGGGATACCGTAGTACCATGTGATAAGGTTCCAGGCAATTGCAGCGAGTAGCGCAGCCAAAATGACAACAGAGCCATTTTCCAGCGTATAAGGATCTACGATGTCTTTCGTAATGGTTTTGGCAACACCTGTAAACGTCATTGCTCCGACAAAGTTCATCACAGCAGCCAATATAATGGCATGGCGCGGTTTTAACGCTTTTGTTGATACCGAAGTCGCAATTGCGTTTGCCGTATCATGAAACCCGTTGATGAAA
>NZ_JAVAXX010000230.1:0-10620 GCF_042709275.1 Bacillus sp. LR_5
AGTACGAAATAGCAACAAAGGCAGACATCTGTAATTTTTAAAATAATTCGCCCTCATTATACACGATATCGCAGTGATGAATCTAGGGATAACTCCTATTAATTTTTTCCAATTTGAGTTGGGCAGCCATCCTTGTTGGATTACTATGTATTTCGACACAATATTATTATGGTTAAAGAAACTTTTTTTATTCTGTTTCGTAGTAAATTTTGGAGGTGGGTGAGATTTGACAAAATTGCTTGAAGCTTCAATAGAACAGGCAGGGTATACAAGCCGAAAACAAGTGCTCACCGATGTTTTTTTGGAAGTCGGAAAAGGGGAGCTAGTCGGGCTAATCGGAGCTAACGGCGCCGGAAAAAGCACCGCAATCAAGGCGATACTCGGCCTCTCAGAAGACTTTAAAGGGCATATTGCCTGGAACGACTGTTCATTTGCATATATTCCGGAGCATCCGTCCTTTTACGAAGAACTGACGCTGTGGGAGCATTTGGATCTGATCAGCACGCTCCGCGGGATTGAGGAGAGTGAATTTGCGCATCGGGCAGAATGCCTGCTGCAGACGTTTTCGCTTGACCATGTCATGCACGAGCTGCCTGTCACCTTTTCAAAAGGCATGCAGCAAAAACTGATGCTTATCCAGGCTTTTCTCTCTAAGCCGGATATGTATGTGATTGATGAACCATTTATCGGCCTTGATCCGATATCGACGAAACGTTTTGTGGACATGCTTAAGGCAGAAAAAGATCGGGGAGCCGGCATTCTCATGTGTACCCACGTACTTGATACCGCAGAAAAAATTTGCGACCGGTTTTACATGATGGAGAAAGGTTCTTTATTTCTCCAAGGCACGTTAAAAGATATTCAGGGCCAGACTGGATTAGAGGGGCAGTCATTGCTTGACTGTTTTTATAAGGCGGTCCAAGGTGATCAGCCGTGAACGGGCGTACGCTCTTTTTTCGAAGGCTGTTTGACTATTACAGGTATCAGTTTAAAGTATTCCATGCGGTCATTGACTGGACAGTCGCTCTCTACATTGTTTTGCCGGCGCTTGCTTTTGTCATCTATCAGTATATCGATTT
Source organism: Bacillus sp. LR_5 (assembly GCF_042709275.1). Classification (NCBI taxonomy): domain Bacteria; kingdom Bacillati; phylum Bacillota; class Bacilli; order Caryophanales; family Bacillaceae; genus Bacillus; species Bacillus sp. LR_5. The sequence continues at coordinate 1,080 of NZ_JAVAXX010000230.1, forward strand.
GATGAACGGAAGAGGCCTTTTTTATGAGTGGTCTGAAATGATGGAATGGAGATGGCTGTACGCTGTGTGTGTGCTGATCGTGTGCACAGGCTCAATCCATACGTTTTTAATGGAAGCAGACAAAGTGTTTTTGCTGCAAAAGAAAGAGATAATCTATCAGCTCAAACAGTACGCGCTGATGTATTCTTTTTTGGTCACGCTGGCCAAATGGCTGCTGCTCTTTTTCATTGTTCTTCCCTTTATCAGTCATTCTGTTCACGTCACATTGGCAGAAAGCACTGCTCTATTGTGTTACTTATTTGGTCTTCATACATTTTTTTTATCTTTAAAGCAAGACAGGATCAGAAAGCCGCGTTCCATTTCAAGACGGATTGCCGAAATTCTTTTCAGAGCCGTTCTTTTCTCTGGTTCTGCTGTCCTGATCGTATTCACTGAGTGGCGTTTGCTTGCGCTCATTGGCATTTTGTTTTTGATTTTTGCATTCGTCCGCGGTTGGAAAAAGACAGCTTTGTTCTCGGCTTTTGAAGCAGAGGTGACTGAAGAGAAAAAAAGCAGGCTTGCGCTTGCCGGGCTTGTGATGATGATGAGCCAGGAGGCGGGAATCCCGAAAGTAAAGGACAGGCTGAGAAGAAAGCCATTATTATACCGGAATTCAAAAAGGATATTTAAAAGACGAACGATCTTGACTGGCTATAAGGAATTGTTTTTTAAAGTCACGCTGAGGAATGGCGAGTATGCGAGGCAGATGTACATGCTATTGTCAGCTTTCACCGTTCTAATATTTGTCTCCCCAATCTGGCTGAAGCTGATTGCGCTGCTGGTGTATACAGGCGTTTGCCGTTATATCCTTACACTTATCTTTGACAAGGTCATGGATACCCCTTTTTTAATTGGCGCCGATAAGGAAAGTGATGAGTATTACCGGGCCAGAAAAAGCTGTATCAACACCCTGCACTATGCGTTTGCCGTCTTTTGTTTTGTAGCGGCCGCTGTCTCTTTATTGTTTACATAAAAAAAACCCAAACGGCTGACGTCTGGGTTTTTTGTCTATGTTATAAAATAAACAGCTGGATGAAAAACAGAATGGCGAAAACGATGACGAGCGGATGAATCTCTCTCCATTTTCCACGCGCTGCTTTTACGATCGGATACGAAATAAAGCCAAGCGCAATTCCTGTAGAAATGCTTGATGTCAGAGGCATGGCCAGAATGACGAGAAACGCAGGAAATGCCTCGTCCATCTCTTTCCAATTCATATTGGAAACTGAGCTCATCATCAGGCTGCCGACAATAATCAAAGCAGGAGAGGTGATGGCGGCTATGCCGGATAAGGCGCTGACTAGCGGACTGAAAAACATTGAGATCCCAAACATCACCGCAACAGTCAAAGCCGTAAGCCCCGTTCTTCCCCCGGCTGCGACACCAGCGGAAGATTCGATAAATGCAGTTGTCGGACTCGTGCCGAAAACAGCTCCTACTGTCGTCGCCGTTGAATCTGCAAGCAGTGCTTTTCGCACGTTCGGCAGCTTGTTATTCTTCATCAGCCCGGCTTGCTCAGCAACACCGATCATCGTGCCGGTCGTATCAAAAATCGTGACCAATAGAAAAGAAAAGACGACAGCGTACAGGCCGTGATGAACGACATCTCCAAAAGCGGAAAACGGATTAGAGATGATCAATCCGTCCGGCAAATGAGGAAGCGACATAAAGCCCTTTGAAAAATGCAGCTGCCCGGTAAAAAAAGCAATCAAAGCGGTAGCTGCCATTCCGATGAATAAGGCGCCGCTGACATTCAGCACGATTAAGACTACACTGATCAGAAGGCCGACCAGCGTTAAAATAACCCCAGGTGAATGCAGATTGCCGAGAGTAACCAGGTTTGACTCATCAGCAGCCACAATTCCCGCCTGCCGCAAACCGATAAAAGCAATAAACAGCCCGATCCCTGTTGTGATCCCGTATTTTAAATTGTTTGGAATCGCTTCTATAAGTTGTTTTCTTAAAGGCGTTAACGATAGAATAATGAAGAGAACCCCTGCTGTAAATACGGCGCTGAAAGCTGTTGCGTACGTAATGCCCCCATCGCTTGCACTTACGACATGAAAGGCTAAATAAGCGTTCAAACCCATGCCGGGCGCAATAGCAATCGGGTAATTTGCTGCCAGGGCCATCCACAGCGTTCCGACAATGGAGGCAATAATCGTTGCGGTGAAAACCTGGTCGAAAGGAACTCCGGCATTAGCCAGAATGACCGGATTAACCACGACGATATAGACCATTGTGAAAAAGGTGGTCAGTCCTGCTATGATTTCTTGCTTTATGGATGTTTGCTGCTCTTTTAGATGAAACATAGTATCCTCCAATTACGAACGTTTTAACAAAACACCATTAATATTATTCGTTTTATTTTGTTTTTGCAAGTCATTTCTTGCGGAAAGGGGATCGTTATGAACTGGGAAGTCGAAGTGATTAGAAAAAAAGAGGATTTAATTCGTGATACGCAGGAATTTTTGAGAATCAACAGTGTAATGGACGAAACAACCGCCGGACCTGGCAAGCCGTTTGGAGAAGGAGTAAATGCCAGCTTGACTTCATTGTTGAAGCTCGGAGAAAAAGAAGGCTTTACAACAAAAAATCTTGACGGCTTTGCGGGCCATATTGAATGGGGCGAGGGCGATGACATTGTCGGCGTACTTTGCCATGTTGACGTCGTGCCGCCAGGAGATGGGTGGACGAGTGATCCGTTTTCAGCTGATATCCGTAACGGACGGATTTATGCAAGAGGCGCCATTGATGATAAAGGTCCGACGATGGCTGCGTTCTACGCGCTGAAAATCGTGAAAGATATGAATCTGCCGCTGTCCAAGCGTGTCAGAATCATTATCGGAACAGATGAAGAAAGCGATTGGAGATGTGTGGAGCATTATTTCAAGCATGAAGAAATGCCAACGCTGGGATTTGCGCCTGACGCCGATTTTCCAATTATTAACGCGGAAAAAGGGATCATTGATGCCTCACTACTGATCCCGCACCGCTCAAACGATTCAGAAACAGTGCTTGTCTCATTTCAGTCAGGCCTTCGCTTGAACATGGTGCCTGATGCTGCGGAAGCTGTCATTGAAGGGCCGAAAAAAGAAGAGATTCTTGCTTCATTTAAAGACATGCTGCGCACGACAGATCAAAAAGGGGAAGCTGAAATAGAAAACGGACAGCTCATTTTGCGTATGTACGGGCTTTCCTGCCATGCGATGGAACCGAACAATGGGATCAATGCCGGCCTTTTATTGTGCAAATTTCTGCAGCAGGCTAAGCTTGACGAAGCAGGACAGCGGTTTGTGCAAGTCGTGACAGACAAGTTTTCAGACGATACGAGAGGGAAGAAACTGAATATCGACTGTGAGGATGACATTAGCGGGGAGCTGACATTAAATGTCGGGACACTGCGCTATACGGAAGGGCAAGGAGGCGAGCTCGGTATCAATATCCGCTATCCTGTTACCGCAGAAAGCAAAGCGATCCGCGATGCATTCGAAAGCGCATCTGAATTTGAGCTGGGAGAATTCAAAGACAGCAAGCCGCATCACGTGTCAGCAGACCATCCGTTAGTCAAAACCCTTCAAAAGGTTTATGAAGGCCAGTTGGGCAAAAAAGCTGATTTAATCTCAATCGGCGGGGGGACTTATGCTAGATCTTTAAAAGCCGGTGTCGCGTTCGGCCCGCTGTTCCCCGGACGTCCTGACAGCGCACATCAAAAGGATGAATATATCGAAATCGATGATTTGCTTAGATCGACAGCTTTATATGCGCAGGCGATCTATGAACTTGCAAAATAAAAGGACCGGCTTCTTCTGAAGCCTGTCCTTTTTTAAACAAATGACCATAAATCAGTTGATAAATACCGTTCTCCCGTATCGGCTGTCATGCAGACCACAACTTGGTCAGGAGAGAGGCGTTTCGCTGTTTCGATTGCCGCGAAGCATGCAGCGCCTGACGAAGGGCCGACAAGAATTCCTTCTTCAGCAGCGAGGCGTCTTGTCGTCGCATAGGCGTCATCATCAGAGATTTTGATAATTTCATCATATACCTCTTGATTTAAGATCGGAGGAATAAATCCCGGACTCGTCCCTACAAGCTTATGTGCGCCGGGTTTTCCTCCGGATAATACAGGCGAACCCGCAGGCTCGACAACATGAACCGTGATATCCGGAAAAAGCTCTTTGAGCGCTTCACCTGTTCCGGTAATGGTTCCGCCCGTTCCAGAAGAGGCTACAAAAGCGCCGAGCGGTTTTCCGATTTCCTCTATTGCCCGGGCAATTTCAGGCGCCGTTGTTTTCCGGTGCGCATCAGGATTGGCAGTGTTATCGAATTGCATTGGAATATAGCTGTTCGGAATTTGTTCGGCAAGCTCCTTCGCTTTTTTGATGCTGCCCGGCATTCTTTCCGCTCCAGGGGTTAATACAACCTCTGCGCCGTAAGCTTTTAGTAGGTTGATCCGTTCCTTCGTCATCGTATCAGGCATGACGAGGATCGCTTTGTAGCCGCGTGCTGCCGCATTCATGGCGAGCCCGATTCCGGTATTTCCGCTTGTCGGCTCTATAATAACGGAGCCCGGCTTGAGCAAACCGTTTTGTTCTGCTTCTATGATCATCTGATAAGCGGCTCTGTCTTTCACACTGCCGCTCGGATTGAAGAATTCAAGCTTTAAATAGACTTGTGCCGCGTTTTCTGGCTGAAGCCGATTTAATCTCACAAGTGGTGTATCTCCTATCAAATCGGCTGTATTTTCAACGATTTTCAACATTGTCATTCCTTTCTGAATAAAACAAGTGTCATATAATATCCTAACATAATAAACGTTTGTGCGAGAGTGTTTTCATACACTGTTCCTCTATTCGCACAGCCTCTTTATTGATAAAATAATAGCTGTCAAAGAAGGGAGTATCAGACGGATGCCAGATATACGGCCTCATTATTTCATCGGTGTTCCCATTCCTGATGGAATCGCGAATCCGATTTACCAAGCTGCGAAAAACGAGCCGGTTTTGACGTTTCAAAAATGGGTGCACCCGCTTGACTACCATATCACGTTGATTTTTCTCGGAGCGGCGGATGAGACACAAATCCAACAGCTTGAAGGCTCACTAGCTGCGATTGCTTCAGAAACCGATCCGTTTCCGATTGAGTTTGGCAAAATAGATGTATTCGGCGACCGCAGAAGGCCGCGTGTTTTACATCTGGAGCCAAAGAAAAACAGAACGCTTGAACTATTGCGGGAACATACGAAACAGGCTGTTCTTCAAGCCGGCTTTCAAGTGGAAAAAAGACCGTATCACCCTCATATGACGCTGGCTAGAAAATGGACAGGCGAAGAAGGATTTCCGGCACATGTTCCGTTTGAAAGCGGCGAGGTTTCGATGATGGCTGAACGGTTTTCGCTCTTTCAAATACACTTGAACCAATCACCAAAATACGAGGAAATATTCAAATTTCATTTATCTTAATTCATTGCGGAGTGGAGAAACGAACATGGCACAAATCATCAAAATTCATGATTATATATCGAGATATGAGCTTGATCCGTACCATTATATCAACCAGTTTGTACGGCTGAAAAAAGAGCGCTGGCTTTCACTATTAGAAGCAGCGGAGCGCCAGCATGAAGAAAGACAAGCCAGTGCCGAAGAGCCGGAACCGGTGCAGAAACGAAAAAAATTTTCATTGAAAAGAAGAAAAGAAGAGATAAAAGCCGATATACAAGAAGAGAGACACCGATGGTTTGAGGAAGAAGACGATTTACATGTAAGGCTGCCGAAGAGCAGGATGGCGCTTGCTTCTTTTTATAAGAGACATTTATATGACTTTCAGCTTAAATGGGCAAGCTCTACTCTTTCAGAAATATCACATCTCTCAAACCAGGTGAAGCAGGACCGCATTTTGCGTTATCTGACCCAGCAGCTGCCTGATTCTTATTTCATTATGTATAAGCCTGTGCTGCAAATTCAGCAGGCGGCGGTTGAATTAAGCATTGTGATTATTTCCCCGCTTACCATTTATTGCGTTTCTTTTTTAGAGGCGGAGGAAGACAGTGTCTACATCGGGTCTAAAAATCGTTTTTGGGAGAAGAAGACAGCCTCTCAGGCTGCATCAGTGTTAAATCCGGGGCTGAGCCTGTTTCGCACGGACTCCGTTGTGTCAAAGATCATAAAGGAAAAACAGGCTGAAATTCCAGTTCGAAAATTGCTTCTGAGCAGAACGTCGTACATCGATTACCCGGAACCGCCATACGGCTTAGAAATAGCAGATAAGCGGGGCGCGGAGGAATGGATTGAGCGGCAGAAGAAAAACAGTGCTCCGATTAAACATCATCAGGTAAAGGCAGCAAAGGCTCTATTGTCTTACTGCATGTCTGACTCCTATCGCAGACAAGAGTGGCTGGAGTAAAAGAGAACGATTTGAGCGGTTTTCTCATAACATAAGCAGGTGAGAAAGATGAGCCATTGGTTTTTTATTATTAATCCGACAGCAGGGCATCGAAACGGCCTGCGTGTTTGGAAGTCCATTCAAAAGGAATTGATCAAACGAAAGGTCGAGCACCGCTCATTTTTAACTGAACACCCGGGGCACGCTGAGGTGCTCGCCAGGCAGATTTCAACGATACAGGAATATAAGCTGAAGCGCCTGATCGTCATTGGCGGAGACGGAACCATGCATGAAGTTGTCAACGGGCTGAAAGATGTTGACGATATTGAACTGAGCTTCGTGCCGGCGGGCGCGTATAATGATTTTTCGAGAGGATTCTCTGTTAAAAAAAACGATCTGATACAGGAAATCAAGAAGGTAAAGCGTCCGTTAACCCGAACCTTTCATTTAGGGAGCGTTAATTTCCTTCAGGATAAATCTCAGATTCTTTATTTTATGAATCATATCGGGATCGGGTTTGACGCATATGTCAATAAAAAGGCGATGGAATTTCCGTTGAGACGGTTTTTTCTTTTTCTTCGCCTTCGATTTCTTGTGTATCCGCTTTCCCATTTGCACGCCTCGGTGACCTTTAAGCCGTTTTCAATAGCTTGTACAATAGAAGGAGAAACACAAGAATTTCATGATGTCTGGTTTGCGGTTGTATCCAACCATCCGTTTTACGGGGGCGGCATGAAGGTGGCGCCGCTTGCAAATCCGCGCGAGAAGGCTTTTGATATCGTGATCGTTGAAAATCAGCCGTTTTTGAAAAAATATTGGCTTTTATGTCTGATGGCATTTGGAAAACATACAAAGATGGATGGCGTTACGATGTTTAAAGCAAAGGACATTACGTTTTATACGAAGGACAAAATTCCGTTCCATGCTGACGGAGAAATCATGGGCACCACCCCGTTTCGTCTGGCATCGAGTCCTTCACCCCTAAGGATTAAAACATAAACGTGTTTGGAGGAGAGAGCTTCCAATGGTCAGCATCCGCCGCAGCTTCGAAGCGTATGTCGATGATATGAATATCATTACCGTTCTGATTCCTGCTGAACAAAAAGAAATCATCAAACCGCCGTTTCGGCTTGAGACAGAAACAACCGATTTTCCTCTGGCTGTCAGGGAGGAATGCCGCCTTGAAGCAACATACAAGTACGTCTGCGTATCTGACCGTCCAGTGACATTCGGAAAAATACATGCAGTCAGAGCGTCCAGCGGCGACAAAACGGATCTCCAAATTGGCGCGGTCATCCGGACGGATACGTTTGATGATTCATTTTATTACGACGGAGAGCTGGGGGCTGTTTATACTGCGGATTATACTGAATTTAAAGTATGGGCGCCTGCCGCAACCTCAGCTGCTGTCAAGCTTTCACATCCGAATAAAAGCGGGCGCATATTCCAAATGATTCGGATGGACAAAGGCGTCTATACCGTTACTGTCAACGGTGATCTCCACGGGTATGAGTATGTGTTCTGCATCTGCAACAATTCAGAATGGGCGGAAACGGTTGACCCGTATGCAAAGGCAGTGACAGTAAATGGAGAGAAGGGTGTCGTCCTGCGCCCGGATCAAATGAAATGGGCTGACAAGCTTAAACCATTCTCAACCCCTGTGGATGCTGTCATCTATGAGATGCACATCCGCGACTTCTCCATCCATGAAAACAGCGGCATGAAAAACAAGGGAAAATACTTAGCGCTGACGGAAACAGATACGCAAACCACAAACGGCTGCTCTTCCGGACTAGCGTATATAAAAGAGCTAGGCATTACACATGTAGAGCTTCTGCCGGTGAATGATTTTGCCGGAGTTAATGAAGAGAAGCCGCTTGATGCTTACAATTGGGGATATAACCCGCTTCATTTTTTTGCCCCGGAGGGAAGCTATGCCTCAAACCCTCATGATCCTCAAACGAGAAAAACAGAGTTAAAACAAATGATCAAAACCCTTCATCAGCATGGACTGCGAGTCATTCTGGATGTCGTCTTTAATCACGTGTACGAGAGGGAGAATTCACCTTTTGAAAAGACAGTGCCAGGTTATTTTTTCCGGCATGACGAATTTGGGATGCCGTCAAACGGCACCGGCGTTGGCAATGACATCGCGTCAGAAAGACGGATGGCGAGAAAATTCATTGCGGATTGCGTTATCTACTGGATTGAGGAATACGATGCTGACGGCTTCCGCTTTGATCTGCTCGGCATTTTAGATATCGATACCGTGCTTTATATGAAAGAAAAAGCAACTGCAGTAAAGCCTGGAATCCTGCTTTTTGGAGAAGGATGGGATTTGGCGACACCTCTGCCGCATGAACAAAAAGCGACCTTGGCGAACGCTACAAAAATGCCGGGCATCGGTTTTTTTAATGATATGTTTCGTGACGCTGTGAAAGGGAACACCTTTCACCTCACGGCAGCGGGATTTGCGCTCGGAAGCGGCGAAGCAGCGGGAAACGTTATGCACGGGATAGCCGGCTCTTCCGGATGGAGGGCATTAGCACCAATTGTTCCTGAACCCAGCCAGTCCATCAATTATGTTGAGTCACACGACAATCACACCTTTTGGGATAAAATGGGCTTTGTGCTTTCTCAAGAAACTGACAGCCGAAAAAGAAGCAGGCAAAGGCTTGCAGCCGCGATTATCTTGCTGGCCCAAGGGGTGCCATTCATTCATAGCGGACAGGAATTTTTCCGGACGAAGCAGGGAGTGGAAAACAGCTATCAATCCAGTGACAGCATCAATCAGCTGGATTGGGATCGGCGTGAAACGTTCAAAGAAGATGTTGACTATATCCGCAGGCTGATTTCGTTGAGAAGAACGCATCCGGCATTTCGTCTCAATTCCGCTGCAGACATCCAGAGCCATCTTGAATGTGTAACGCTAAAAGAACACCTTATCGCATACAGGCTCTATGACCTTAACGGGATTGATGAATGGGAAGACATCATCGTCATTCATCACGCGAGTCCGGACTTCGTTGAATGGAAGCTGCCAAACGACAAAACGTACCGGCTTTTATGTGATACATCAGGTCTTCATCATGACCCGAAAGAAATCAAGAAAGCGGTTGCG
>NZ_JAVAXX010000231.1:0-10609 GCF_042709275.1 Bacillus sp. LR_5
GATCATGAAAAAATGGCTCTTATTACTTGTAGCTGCCTGCATCATTTTTGCATTATCTGCTTGCGGCTCAAGCAATTCAGGTTCAGAAGGCGGCAAGAAAAAATTAATTATGGGTACTTCGGCGGATTACAAACCGTTTGAATATAAAGAAGGCGATAATATTGTCGGCTTTGATGTAGAGTTGGCAAAAGCGCTGGCGAAGAAGACTGGCTACGAAATTGAAGTGCAGGATATGGACTTCAACAGCTTAATTACAGCGCTGAAATCAAAACAGGTGGATCTGGTTCTGTCAGGAATGACACCGACGCCTGAGCGTAAAAAACAAGTTGATTTTTCCGATGTGTACTACACAGCGAATCATATGATTGTCAGCAAAAAAGACAGCGGCATTACATCTCTGAAAGACCTGAAAGGAAAAACAGTCGGCGTTCAGCTTGGCTCTATTCAGGAAGAGAAGGGGAAAGAGCTTTCTCCAGAATATGGTTTTAAAACAGAAGACCGCAACAGAATTTCTGATTTAGTGCAGGAAATCAAATCTGACCGCTTTGATGCCGCGATTATCGAAGACATGGTAGCAGAGGGGTATTTCAAATCAAATGACGACCTGCAAGGCTTCGTGATTCCTGATGCGAAAGCGGAGGAAGCCGGTTCAGCGATTGCTTTCAGAAAGGACAGTGAACTGACAGACAAATTCAATAAAGCGCTCAAGGAAATGGAAGATAACGGAGAGCTCGAGAAATTGAAGAAGAAATGGTTCACTGGCGAGAAGTAAAAAAAGCGGCTCAACTTTTTCGTTGAGCCTTTTTATTGAATAGGAAATCTTTTTTCCTGTAAGAAAAGGAGACAAAGACTATGAATTTGGATTTTTCAGCAACGATCCCCCAAATTCCTTTTATATTAGAAGGCTTGGCAATTACTTTGAAAATTGTTATCGTATCAGCCATTATCGGACTTATACTCGGTATTGTGCTAAGCTTATGCAAGATCAGCACATTCCGCCCACTGATCTGGATCGCTGATTTTTATACATCAGTGTTCCGCGGTACGCCTTTAGTGCTGCAGCTTATGATTGTCTATTTCGGGCTTCCGCAGCTGCTCGGCTTTCAAATTGACCAGTTTTGGGCTGCGGTTGTCGCATTGTCATTGAATTCCGCCGCTTATGTATCGGAAATTATCAGAGCCGGAATCAACGCCATTGATAAAGGGCAGAAAGAGGCGGCTGTCGCACTTGGTGTCCCGTACGGCAAAATGATGAAGGATCTGCTGTTGCCGCAGGCCTTCAAAAATATATCACCTGCGATTGTAAATGAATTAATTACGTTAACAAAAGAATCGGCGATCGTCACCGTCATCGGGCTTGGTGATGTCATGAGGCGCGCTTATCAATCTGGCGCCGCCACTTATAATTACCTTGAGCCGCTCATTATCGCCGGATTGATTTATTATGTGCTTGTCCTGATTTTAACGTTTATCGGCAAGGCTGTAGAAAGGAAGCTGAAATCCAATGATTAAGATTGAAAAGCTGTCAAAATCATTTGGGAAACACGAGGTATTAAAAAACATTTCAACAACAATCGCCGAAGGTGAAGTTGTTGCCGTAATCGGCCCTTCAGGCTCAGGCAAATCAACGTTCCTTCGCTGTTTAAACCTGTTGGAAAAGCCTAATGGCGGAACCATTACAATCAAAGACAAGGTGATCACGGAGGCGAAAACCAACACATTAAAGGTCCGGGAAAACATCGGGATGGTTTTTCAGCATTTTCATCTCTTTCCGCACAAAACGGTTCTCGAAAATATCATGTACGCGCCTATCAATGTCAAAAAAGAATCAAAACAGGCTGCACAGGAAAAAGCCGAAGAACTGCTCCGCAAAGTCGGTTTGTTTGAAAAGAGAAATGACTATCCAAACCGCTTGTCTGGCGGACAAAAACAGCGTGTCGCCATCGCCCGGGCTCTTGCAATGAATCCGGAAATCATGCTGTTTGACGAACCGACCTCTGCACTTGATCCGGAGATGGTCAAAGAGGTGCTCCAGGTTATGAAAGAACTGGTCGAAACCGGTATGACCATGGTGATTGTCACGCATGAAATGGGTTTCGCAAAAGAAGTAGCTGACCGCGTGTTATTTATGGATCAAGGAATGATTGTCGAGGACGGCAATCCGAAAGAATTTTTTCTTTCGCCAAAATCCAAAAGAGCGCAGGACTTTTTAGAGAAAATATTATAGAATATAGAAAAAAAGAAGAAGGCTGATCGCTTCTTCTTTTTTATTGAAGAAACAAAGAGATATGGAGTACGACATGTTTAAAATTGGTTACCGCACAATAAAGACCGCGCTTGGAACAGCTTTGGCTATTTATATAAGCCAGCTTTTGCACTTGCAAAACTTCGCATCAGCAGGAATCATCACCATTTTGTGCATTCAAATTACACAAAAACGGTCGCTTCAGGCATCGTGGGCCCGCTTTGCGGCATGCTGTCTGGCAATTCTTTTTTCTTATCTTTTTTTCGAGCTGATTGGCTATCACCCGTTTGTTATCGGAGCGCTTCTCTTGATATTCATTCCGATAACCGTCCTCTTAAAAATTAACGAGGGAATTGTCACCAGTTCAGTTATTATCCTTCATTTATACATGTCCGGCGGCATTACGCTTGCTTTTATTTGGAATGAAGTTCAGTTGATTACGGTTGGTATCGGTGTCGCTCTTTTGATGAACTTGTATATGCCTAGCCTTGACCGGAAGCTGATTGCCTATCGCAAAAAGATAGAGGATAACTTTGCTGTCATTTTCGCGGAAATAGAGCGGTATTTGTTAACTGGTGAGCAAGATTGGACTGGAAAAGAAATTCCAGAAACACACCAGCTCATCACGGAGGCGAAAAACCTGGCATACCGAGATGTGCAAAACCACATTCTGCGCTACGAAAATCTGCATTATCATTATTTTAAAATGAGAGAAAAGCAATTTGAAATTATCGAACGCCTTCTCCCTAAAGTGACTTCTATCTCTATTACGGTAGATCAGGGAAAAATGATCGCTGAATTTATTCACGATTTGCGGGAAGCGATACACCCGGGAAATACAGCGTACAAATTTCTGAAAAGACTTGCTGATATGAGAAAAGAATTTGAGGAGATGCCGCTCCCGGCGACAAGAGAGGAATTTGAAGCAAGAGCCGCTCTCTTCCATCTTCTCGGGGAAATGGAACAATATTTAGTAATCAAAAGTTATTTTAAAGGAATAAAAGCGCAAAAATCACTCGCATGATTCGCATGAGCTCTTCCTTCATTGGTCAACCTAATGAAAAAGGAGGAGCTTATGCGTTTTTTCTTATGTTCGATTTTTATGATGATTTCTCCGATTTGGCCGCTTGGCGAAAACCCGCTGCCGGGCGATCCGTATGTCATTGTCAACAAGAGAACAAACGAACTTGCTGTCATCCTCGACAATAAAGTAGAAGGCGTGTACAGCGTGGCGACCGGAAAAACAGACGATCTGACGCCGGAAGGGGAATTTTCAGTAACGGTTAAAGCGGTGAATCCTTACTACAGAAGGAAAGATATTGAAGGGGGATCTCCTGACAATCCGCTTGGGGCAAGATGGATCGGATTTGACGCGAAAGGAACAGACGGGCGGATTTACGGAATTCATGGGACAAACAGGGAAGACTCAATAGGAAAATTTGTGTCTAACGGCTGTATACGTATGCATAACGATGAGGTCGTTCATCTATTTCAAACGATTCCAGTGGGAACGAGAGTGCTGATTACGGACGACACCCGCTCTTTTGAGGAGATTGCTATCGAGCATAAAGCTCTGATAAAAAAGCAGGATGTTCCCATTCAATAGAGCCGCCTGCTTTTTTATCGTTAGAAAAACATGACGATTCCTGAGAGTACACTTGAAAGAATAAAAACTCCCAAAATCACAATCAAAACGCTTTTCATCAGTTTTTGAGACATGATTTCACTCCTTAGACAATCTGTCTATATTTTAGCGTGTTTTGAATGGACGGACAAGCGATATCTATTGGCGGAAAGCAGGGATAAAAATGAACAGGCTTGACCATATCGGGATAGCCGTTTTTTCGATAGAAGAAGCGAGAAGCTTTTATGAGGATATATTGGGGCTAGCGTTTCTTCATCAAGAAACGGTTGAAGAGCAAAAGGTGAATGTTGCTTTGTTTCAAGCAGGAAGCGTCAAGCTGGAGCTGATAGAGCCGTTGACAGCTGACTGCCCCGTCCGTTTATTTTTGGAGAAGAAAGGGCAGGGGCTGCATCATATTGCGTTTTTGTGCAACAGCCTATCTGAAAAGCTTCAAGCATTGTCTGACCGGAAAGTTCAATTGATTGACAGGTATCCGAGACAGGGAGCAAACGGGAAAAAGATTGCATTCCTTTCTCCGCGGGAAACAAACGGCGTTCTTGTAGAGCTTTGCGAACCGAAAGGAGACCAAACCAATGAACATGAATGAGCATATTGATCATTTATACACGAGACGCGGGCAGGCAGAACAAGGAGGAGGACATGAAAAGCTGGCCCAGCAGCGGCAAAAGGGAAAGCTCACCGCTCGGGAAAGGATCGCGTTTCTTCTTGATCAGGACAGCTTTATCGAGCTGCATTCTTTCATGGAAAGCCAAGTGTTAACAAGAGAACAGCGCATTTTAGGGGATGGGGTCGTGACAGGGTACGGGACAATTGACGGCCGCTCTGTATATGTATTTGCGCAAGACTTCACTGTATTCGGCGGGGCGCTTGGCGAAACCCATGCCAAAAAAATCTGCGCTCTGATGGACCTTGCAGCAAAAAATAAGGCGCCGATTATCGGGCTGAATGACTCAGGTGGTGCGAGAATTCAAGAGGGTGTGGTATCATTAGATGGATACGGTCACATATTTTACCGAAACGTCTTATATTCCGGAGTCATTCCGCAAATATCGGTTATTTTAGGGCCGTGCGCTGGAGGCGCTGTATATTCTCCGGCACTCACAGATTTTATATTTATGGCTGAACAGACCGGCCGGATGTTTATTACCGGGCCAAAGGTGATTGAAAAAGTGACAGGAGAACAGGTTGATGCGGAGAGCTTAGGCGGAGCGGGAATACATAATGCCGTCAGCGGAAACGCCCACTTTTCCGGACATACGGAGAAGGAGGTTCTGACAGGAGTGAAAAAACTGCTGTCTTATTTGCCGCTGAATGGCCAGACAGCAGCGACGAAGCCAGAGAAAGAGGCTTCCAGGCCGTTATTAAACCGTCTCGTGCCCGCTGACACGACAAAGCCGTATGATGTTCGGACGGTGATTAAGGAGCTGGCTGATCCGCAGTCTTTTTTTGAGATTCAGCCGTTTTTTGCGAAAAACATTGTCATTGGATTTGCAAGGCTGGGTGAAAAAACGATCGGCATCGTTGCGAGCCAGCCGAAGCATCTGGCAGGCAGCCTGACGATTGACGCTGCTGATAAAGCAGCAAGGTTTATCCGTTTTTGTGATGCATTTGATATACCGCTGCTAACTGTCGAGGATGTTCCGGGGTTTCTGCCGGGTGTTCAGCAGGAGCATAACGGAATTATCAGGCACGGAGCAAAATTATTGTTTGCCTATGCAGAAGCAACCGTCCCAAAAGTTACGCTCATAATCAGAAAAGCGTATGGCGGCGCCTATGTCGCTATGAACAGCAAAGCAATCGGAGCGGACCTTGTGTTTGCATGGCCAAATGCTGAAATCGCAGTGATGGGTTCAGAGGGCGCGGTATCGATTTTGTATGAAAAGGAAATAAAAGCTTCAGCCGACCCGCAAAAGACAAAACGAGAAAAAACAGCTGAATACAAAAAGCAAAACGCCGGGCCATATAAAGCAGCGGCCTGCGGAATGGTCGATGACATCATTTTGCCGGAAGAATCAAGGAAAAGACTGATTCAAGCTTTTCACATGCTTGCACATAAGACAGAAGAGAGACCGAAAAAAAAGCACGGTAACATACCGCTTTAACATGGAGGGACTTACAAATGGTGAATGAAAAACGCCTGCTGGAAGAATTTTTAGAACTTGTCCAAATTGACTCAGAAACAAAACACGAAGCAGAAATCTGCAAAGTGCTGAAACAAAAATTTTCTGATTTAGGTGTGGATGTAAAGGAAGACGATACAATGGATATCACTGGCCACGGAGCCGGAAACCTGATTTGCACATTAAAAGGAACAAAACAAACAGATACCATTTATTTTACATCTCATATGGACACAGTTGTACCCGGAAACGGCGTAAAACCGGTTGTAGAGAATGGTTATGTTAAAACAGACGGCAC
Source organism: Bacillus sp. LR_5 (assembly GCF_042709275.1). NCBI lineage: Bacteria > Bacillati > Bacillota > Bacilli > Caryophanales > Bacillaceae > Bacillus > Bacillus sp. LR_5. The sequence goes on from NZ_JAVAXX010000231.1 coordinate 6,309, forward strand.
TACGATTTTAGGCGCTGATGATAAAGCGGGGCTGGCTGCAATGTTTGAAGCGATTAAAGTGCTGAAAGAAGAAAACATTGAACATGGCACGATTGAATTCATCATCACAGTAGGCGAGGAATCAGGACTGATCGGAGCGAAGGCGCTTGACCGTTCTATGATCACTGCATCCTACGGCTATGCCCTTGACTCAGACGGAAAAGTCGGAAATATCATTGTGGCCGCGCCGACACAAGCAAAAGTAAGAGCGGCAATTTACGGGAAAACCGCACACGCCGGGGTTGAACCTGAAAAAGGCATTTCAGCCATTACAATCGCTAGCAAAGCGATTTCGAAAATGCCATTGGGCCGAATCGATGAAGAAACAACAGCAAACATCGGCCGGTTTGAAGGCGGCACACAAACAAACATTGTATGCGACGAAGTTCATATTCTTGCTGAAGCACGCTCTTTAGTTCCTGAGAAAATGGAAGCTCAGGTTCAAAAAATGAAAGCTGCTTTTGAAGAAGCCGCTGCTGATATGGGCGGACGCGCTGAAGTCGAAATTGAAGTCATGTATCCAGGCTTCAAATATCAAGACGGCGACCAAGTTGTTGAAATCGCGAAAAAAGCGGCAGCTAAAATCGGACGTCCGAGCGAGCTGCAAACAAGCGGCGGCGGAAGCGACGCGAACGTTATTGCAGGTCATGGCATTCCGACGGTCAATCTTGCTGTCGGTTACGAGCAAATTCATACAAAGAATGAAAAAATGCCGATCGAAGAACTTGTTAAAACGGCAGAAATGGTTGTTGCCATTATTGAAGAGGCAGGAAAATAAGAAAGGAAAACCCGAGTGCGCTTGCCCGCATCGGGTTTTTTCTTGCATTCAGCGCCATTGCCTAAGCGGCCAAAATAACACGTCCTGTTTTTTAGCGTAATGAAGCAAGGGGTCTGACTCTGGCAATGGAATGTCGTGGGCTTCAGCTACCGTATTGACCGAAAACGTGGCTTCGGCATTTTGTAACAGCCAAGGATGATGATGAATGTCTTCATAATAGAGCTTGTTGCGATAAACGGTGTAGAGTCTGTATCGTTCCGTCAGCCAGTAATCGAGCGAATCCTCTTCCGCTGTAAAAGGAGCTGAAATGGGCCGGTATGCGGCGCGGAATGCTGCTTCTCTGTCGTCTCTCCGCTTGCTGACATAGTCAATGCCATCACCGTTTTTATCAGCTTTCATATTAGCGTAAAAATATGGCAAATGAAAGAACGTACGAGCGCCCAGGACCGTCAGCTGATGATCAGCATCTAAGCTGAAAAAATAAATGCCGGGCTTGCCTTTATAAGTGACATAGGTGCGGAGGTTAAGCTCAGGAAACGCACGTGCACCGGGAATGGCAGGAAGAAAACGCGCCCTCAGGTTTGTGAGCATAAAGGGAAGCATGCTGATCCAAGCTTGCCCGTTATATGTATCTAATTCTAAAACCGGCGGTACCAAAGCGCGAAGGGTAGAAACATCAACAGGCCAGTGGGCAAATAAGATGTCATTCCAAGTTTGTCTCATGATCCAAATGCCTTCAGGCACAGAAATATTTTTTTGCTGAAAGCGTTCCGTCACGTATATCCTCCTTTCAGGGATGTGAGTAAAGGTATTCCCGATTTCCTTCATTTTAAACGGATACGGCTGTTTTTTAGGGTGGCCATTTTCGCCTCAGCCATAACAGAAAAGGGTGCGACGAAACAAAAAAACAACCCCGGCTTTTCGCTCGGGGTAGTTTCATTATTTCACCGGCTCAGTAAGAGCGGAGGCTTTTTTACTTTTATGGTGCGTCATCTGAAGGACGATGTTTTGCACTGTCAGGAATAGCCCGCTTGTGAACCAGTACAGCGGAAGAGCTGCCGGAACATTAAGTGAGAAAATCGTCATCATCACAGGGAAGATGAACACCATCAGTTTTGCAGATTGCTGCGCTGCCGGGTTTTGCGGGACAGCGGAATATTTCGCGCTCAGTTTTTGAGCGACATAGGCTTGGATAAAGTACAAAGCTCCCGCACTAAGAGACACGAGAATGTCAGATTGTCCTAAACTGAACCATAAAAACGAGTGTGACGCAATTTCAGGTGTAGAGCGAATCGCGTAATAAAACCCAATCACAATAGGAAACTGAATCAGCATTGGGAGGCATCCCATGGCAAGCGGATTGATATTGTGCTCTTGATATAGCTTCATCATTTCCGTTTGCAGTTCTTTTTGCTTTTCCGGGTCCTTCGTCTTTTTCAATTTGGCCTGAATGCTGTCAACCTGAGGTTTAATAACTGCCATTTTCTCTTGGAATATGCGCTGTTTTTTAAATTGATTGACAAACAAAGGCAGTACAACGACACGCACAATAATGGTTACGAGAATAATAGACAGTCCGTATTCTCCGTGAAACAGCCCGGCAACACCCTTAAGCAGAGCGGAAAACGGTTCGATTAAATAGTCGTGGAAAAAACCGACGTTGCTGAGGCCTCCCACCTGATTAGTCGCCGCGAAAGCAGCATTGCCCGAGCATAATACGATCAAAAAGATACCCATAGCCAAAAGTTTTTGATATGTTTTTAACAATTTGTTCTCCTCCTTTTTATAAATGCGGTTTATAAAAGAAGAGAACTGGCGTCTTCATCATCGTTCACAGGCGAATTCATGCGGAAGACTTTACGTATCCAAGTTGTAATGCGATGATATATAATAATAAGAAAGTCTGTTCGGTTAATGTGAAAGACCGTCTGATGTTCATCTGTTCGTTTTGATTTCCAGTGCTCGCCGGCACGGCACTCTCGTAAGAGGAATGCAATCCCGATTGCCGTCAGAGCCGGAAGAATAATTGTGAAAAAATCGACTAAGAATAAAACGTCATTTATCGATTCCACAAACATTGTAATCACATCCATTCAATACCTTCATTTTACTATATGTACAAGCCATTGTCTAATGAACGAAAAGGAGATTTGTTTATGCAGGGAAAGAGCCGAATTATTTTCCATATTGATATGAACAGTTTCTATGCATCGGTGGAAATGGCATATGATCCGGCTCTCCGGGGGAAGCCGGTCGCAGTTGCCGGAAACGTAAAGGAGCGAAAGGGCATCGTGGTAACATGCAGCTACGAAGCAAGAGCGCGCGGCGTCAAAACAACGATGCCGGTTTGGGAAGCAAAGCGCAATTGTCCTGAGCTCATTGTTCTTCCGCCGAACTTTGACCGCTATAGAAGCTCTTCAAGAGCGATGTTTAACATTCTCCGCGAATATACTGACCTGGTGGAGCCTGTCTCCATCGACGAAGGCTATATGGACATGACCGATACACCATACAGCAGCCGCGCTCTGGAGACGGCAAAAGAAATCCAAAGCAGGCTGCAAAAAGAGCTGCTGCTTCCGTCAAGCATAGGGATCGCGCCGAATAAATTTCTTGCAAAGATGGCGTCTGATATGAAAAAACCGCTTGGCATTACGATTTTAAGAAAGAGACAAGTGCCTAATATCCTTTGGCCGCTTCCTGTGGGAGAGATGCACGGAGTTGGCAAAAAGACAGCGGAAAAGCTGAAGGGACTCGGCATCCATACGATTGGAGAGTTAGCAGCAGCTGATGAACACTCGCTGAAGCGTTTGCTTGGCATCAATGGGCCGCGCCTTAAAAATAAAGCAAATGGCATTCACCATGCGCCAGTTGACCCGGAGCGCATTTACGAATTTAAAAGCGTCGGCAATTCATCGACACTTTCACATGATTCCAGTGATGAAGAAGAGCTGCTAGGCGTTTTCAGAAAGCTTGCCGCTTCCGTGAGTGACCGTTTACAGCGCAAGGAAGTCATGGCTTCGAAGCTTTTTATTATGATTAGATATGCAGATTGGAAAACCATCACCAGAAGCATCACATTGAAAAATCCGATCGATCAAAAAAATGAAATTATGAAAGAAGCGGAGCACCTCTTTTTTAAACATTGGAATAAAAATCCTGTCAGGCTGCTTGGCATTACCGGAACGGATTTAGTAGAAAAAGAACAGGCCTATAAGCAGCTTGATTTGTTCAGCTTTAATGAAGATGCGAAGGATGAGCCCATTCAGCAGATGATGGAAAAGCTGAATGAAAAGTACGGATCCAAGCTGATCAGAAAAGGGGCAAGGGTAAAAAAAGAGGAGAGCAAAACGAAGGGAACAAGCTTTAATAAAGATTTTTTTCAGGATGAAAAGAAAAGTTGAATAGCTTGAAAAAAAGGGTGAAAGTATGGTAATTTCTTTATTATAAATATCATTTTATTTTAATTTAAATTTTAAAATGATTA
>NZ_JAVAXX010000232.1:0-10373 GCF_042709275.1 Bacillus sp. LR_5
CGGTGATATCACATCAATTGATATTGTACAAAAACAAGTGCTGTTCCAAGATCGTGAACCGATTTCTTACGATGACGCCGTAATCGGGCTCGGCTGTGAGGATAAATATCACAACGTGCCGGGAGCGCCTGAATTCACCTACAGTATTCAAACCATCGATCAGTCCCGCGAAACCTACCAAAAGCTGAATAATCTGAGCGCTAATGCCACCGTCGCCATTGTCGGAGCGGGCTTAAGCGGCGTTGAGCTTGCAAGTGAATTGAGAGAAAGCCGTGATGACCTGAACATTATTTTGTTCGACCGCGGTAATCTCATTTTATCAAGCTTTCCCGAGCGTTTAAGCAAATATGTGCAAAAATGGTTCGAAGAGCACGGTGTCCGCATTATTAACAGGGCAAATATCACAAAAGTAGAAGAAGGCGTTGTGTATAACCACGATGATCCGATTTCTGCAGACGCCATCGTGTGGACAGCCGGCATCCAGCCAAACAAAGTCGTCAGAGACTTAGATGTGGAGAAGGACGCACAAGGGCGTATTGTATTAACGCCTCATCATAATCTTCCAGGTGATGAACATCTGTACGTTGTCGGCGATTGCGCCAGCCTTCCTCATGCACCGAGCGCCCAGCTGGCAGAGGCTCAAGCAGAGCAGATTGTCCAAATCTTGCAAAAACGCTGGAATGGAGAAGCCCTGCCTGAATCAATGCCTCAGTTTAAGCTGAAAGGCGTCCTCGGTTCACTCGGAAAAAAAGCCGGCTTCGGGCTTGTTGCTGACCGTCCGCTGATCGGCCGTGTTCCGCGTATGCTGAAATCCGGCTTGCTGTGGATGTATAAACACCATAACGGTTAATGATAGAGAAGAACCGCTGATCAAGTCAGCGGTTTTCTGTATACCCATGCTTCTCCATTTCCTCATAAACGTCTTTTAATTTTGGATTGCCTTCACCGACAATTTTGTCTTCTACGAGCACAAGCGGATAAAAATACTCGTCATTTCTGATTTTTTCCGCAAGCTCTTTCGCATGTTCATTGTCAGGCGGCTCATGAATATCGATGTACTGCATCTCAAAAGGCTGATTTGGATATTTTCTTTTCAGCGCAGCCTCAAGCCACTCGTATGTATCCTTGGCTGTCGGCATATTGACACAGCTCGCACAAACGGTTTCTGCCCCGTACACGCTTAGAATGACTGGTTTCATCACTTGTAGACGCCCCCTTCTCCTATGTAAGTCCTTTCTTTTAAGTATACAGAGCCAAAGGGCGTTTTTATAGAAAAAAACCGTTTTTGTGTTGAAGTCTGAATGTGCTATAATAGGGAAAGCAACTTTGCAAACCAAACAATAGATTTTTATTGTTACACTGAATATAATGGTTTTATGACGACGAAAGGAGCGAATGTCATGACTGAAGTTGAAATGAAAGAACAGGTGCAGGAAGTACTGGACAAACTTCGTCCGTTTTTACTTCGTGACGGCGGTGACTGTGAGCTTGTAGACGTAGATGAAGGTATCGTTAAGCTTCGTCTTCTAGGCGCATGCGGCAGCTGCCCAAGTTCAACAATTACGCTGAAAGCCGGAATTGAGCGCGCTCTTCTAGAAGAAGTGCCGGGTGTCGTTGAAGTAGAACAAGTCTTTTAATAAAGCAGCCAGGCTGATATTTGATCAGCCTGGCTTTTTTATTAGAGATAGTTGTCAAACCATGAGCTGATATAATTCAGGCGCTTGATCCGCTGTCTTGGGTGTCCGGTGCGTGATAAATTGTGCGATGCATTCGGAAAACGGACAAGCTTGGTTTCCTTGCCCATTTTTTTCAGAGCGATAAACAGCTGCTCCGCCTGCTCGATCGGGCATCGGTCATCCCGCTCGCCATGCAGAATCAAAAGCGGTGTCTCCACGTTTGCTGTGTATTTTAAAGGAGACCGGTCCCAGAGCTTTTCTGTGTCCTCAAACATGTCATGCTCAAGCTGCCAGTCTGTAAAGAAATAGCCGATATCACTGACGCCGTGAAAGCTGATCCAGTTTGATATCGAGCGCTGGGTAACGGCAGCTTTAAAGCGGTTTGTCTGCCCGACGATCCAGTTGGTCATAAAACCTCCGTAGCTTCCGCCCGTGACACCGAGCCGCTTAGGATCAATATGCGAATCTCGCTTGATAGCCTCATCCACAGCTTGCATCACATCGTCATAATCCTTTCCTCCATAATCCCCTCTGACCGCATTCACAAATTCCTGCCCGTAGCCGTGGCTTCCTCTCGGATTGATATAAACGACCGCGTATCCTTTCGCCGCCAGCACCTGAAACTCATGAAAATATGTATGTCCGTACATCATATGCGGACCGCCGTGTATGTTGAGAATAAGTGGATATGTTGTCTCACCTTCCATTTGTGCAGGCTTCATCAGCCAGCCGTTCACCGTCACGCCGTCTTCTGTAGCATATTGAATCTCTTCAGGTATTGATATCATATGCTCACTGACAAACTTGTCATTCGCGCCAGTCAGCTGTTTCTCTTCCTGTCCAAGCGGGATACTGTAAAGCTCACTCGGTCTGTCCGGCTTTGTCACACTGGCAATAAAGTGCTGTTCATCAGGTGAAAGAGAAAAGCTATTGATGTACTCTTTTTCCAGACGAACTGGATACACAAGGCCTTCAATCGAAATATAATAGATGCCCGTACTGCCTTGATCTGTGCCGATGACATAAAACCCTTGGCTGTCCTTTGTCCAAATCGGGCGCTGTTCAGCACCACCGATCAATGAATCTCCAATCAGCGCATCCGCTAAATGAACGTCCAGCATCTCAGTCAGACATGTGAGGCGGCCTTGTTCGATATCATAGAGCCACGCCTTTGAGAGCGTTGCATTCTTATATTCCTTCTCATTTCCAAGCAAAGCAAGATACCTTCCGTCTGGTGAAAATGAACTAGATCCGAATGAGCCGCGATGAGGTGTAACCTGCTTAAGATCTCCAGACTCCAGTGACATCATGTAAACATCATGCGGCTTGCTGGCATCATCTGTTTCAGTTAAATTAGCTGAGAAAACAAGCCATTTGCCGTCAGGAGAAAAAGCAGGATCACCATGATCAGCTTTGTGACTTGTCAGCTCCTTCATCTCACCCGACTTTACGCTGACAAGCACAAGCTGGGCATACGCGCCTCTCGTCAGCCCTTTGCCGTCCCGTTTGTAGGAGAGGCTTTGCACCTCAACAGGTTCATAGCTGTCCTGCTCTGTTTTTTCTCGGTCATCAATGCTTTCTCCCTCTCCCAAACTGACAGTGACCAGAATCGATTCGCCATCCGGGGACCATATTGGCTTTGACACGCCATACGGGATATCAGTCAGTTTTCTCGCTTCTCCGCCTTCAGCGCTCATCATATACAGCTGTGCCGCATCGCCTTCTCGATCAGAAATAAAGGCAAGCGTGCGCCCGTCCGGAGACCATCTTGGGTCGGTGCTTCGCTTTTCTCCATGTGTCCAAGGAACAGACCCGCCCGTTTTCGTTTCATAGATCCATATATTTGATGTATACGAATCTTTCTCTTGATTTACTTGTGATTTTACATATGCGGCACGGGTGCCGTCTGGGGCGTATTGAGGATCGGTCACAGAGACAATCGCTGTGATGTCGTCTGCGGTTATCAGCTTTTTCATATTCATCTCCTCCTTTTTACATGTATTTCGTTTTTCTAAATAAAAACTCCTTTATCTCCAGCAAAAAAAAGCGCCCTCCGCTGACGCTGAGGAACGCTTGGCATGATCTATACACTTTTTACTTGATATAAAGGATTTCGCTCTATTATACTTCCCTCTTTCGGAACGGTCAAAGCGTCTACTTCACAATGAGGGAAATGAAGCGCGAGCTGTTCTTTTAGCTCTTCTCCCTTTCCTTTTTCGGTCATGACGAGAATCGTCGGGCCTGCTCCGCTGAGAGCCGTTCCATATGCGCCCTTCATCTCGGCGACGTGCTCTACTTTTGACAGCTCAGGCACAAGCATCGCCCGGTACGGCTGATGGAACATATCCTTCTTCATGATTTTCCCGACAAGCGGCCAGTCCTTGGACATGATCGCAGCAATGAGGATATTGCTGACAGCACTAGCTTTTACGGCGTCAGCATATGGAAACTCCTTCGGAAGCACGTCTCTCGCGTCTCTTGTCAGCACTTCATAAAAAGGAATGACAACGACTACGTCAATGTCAGCAGTCGGGACGCGGATCATTTGGGTCTCGTCATCCTCATGCAGGCCGATCACAAGTCCGCCGACGAGAGAAGCGCCAGCATTGTCCGGGTGTCCTTCTTCTAGACTGGCTAAATGCAGCTTGTCCGCTTCAGACAGCTTTAAGCCGCATAATTCATCAGCCAGTTCAATGGCCGCTACAATCGCCGCGGCGCTGCTGCCAAGGCCGCGTGCAAGCGGGATGTCGCTCCACACCTTCACATGGACAGGAGGCATTTCTTTTCCGTACAAATCTGCGGTCCGTTTAGCCACTTGATAGATCAGGTTATCTGTACCCGCCGGAATTCCGGCGACTGTTTCTGTTTCAGCCTCAAAAGACCATTTGTCGCTTTCAAAGACGGTCAGCTTCAAATATCTGCTGAGCGCCATTCCGACTGAATCAAAGCCGGGGCCTAGGTTAGCTGTGCTTCCGGGAACAGTGACAGAGAACAGCATGTCGGCTTCGTTCATACACGGGCCGCTCCTTTTACATATTCAAGGATGCTGTCTTCATCAGTCGGCAATGTGACAGGCTTGATTTCTGAAATGTCGACCGCTGTGTTCGGATCTTTCAGTCCGTTTCCTGTTAACACAGCTACGACCTTGCTGCCTTTCGGAATTTCTCCGGATTTCACCTGTTTCAGCACTCCTGCGATAGACGCGCAAGAACCTGGTTCTGCAAACACGCCTTCTACACGGGCGATCAGCTGATATGCGTGAAGGATTTCATCATCAGTGACTTCGTCAATTTTCCCATTGGAATCCTCGGCTGCCTTTACAGCTTTGTCCCAGCTTGCCGGGTTTCCGATACGAATGGCTGTCGCTATTGTTTCCGGATTTTCAATCACTTCATTGCGCACGATTGCCGCCGCACCCTCAGCTTCAAAGCCGCGCATTTTCGGAAGGCCTGTGCCGTTTTTCTCATGATATTCCTTGAAGCCCTTCCAGTACGCAGTGATGTTTCCAGCATTTCCGACCGGGATCGCTAAAACATCAGGCGCTTCCCCCAGCTGTTCGCACACTTCGAAGGCAGCAGTTTTTTGGCCTTCAATGCGGTAAGGATTGACTGAGTTGACAAGGGCAATCGGTGATTTCTCACAGATGGAACGGACAATTTTAAGCGCATCGTCAAAGTTTCCGTCAATTGCGATAATCTCGGCTCCGTACATGACAGCTTGAGCGAGTTTTCCAAATGCAATTTTTCCGTTCGGGATGATGACAATGCATTTCATGTTAGCACGGGCTGCATATGCTGCCGCAGCAGCGGAAGTGTTACCTGTTGACGCGCACATAATCGTGTCATTGCCTTCTTCTTTTGCCTTTGCCACAGCCATAACCATTCCGCGATCTTTAAATGATCCCGTAGGATTGACGCCTTCCGTTTTGACATGAAGCTCAATTCCGAGCTGCTCAGACAGCTTCGGCAGGTGAATAAGAGGTGTGTTTCCTTCATGTAAAGTTAGCGCCGGTGTTTGATCTGTTACAGGTAAAAATTCTTTATATTGATGGATAAGTCCTTTCCACATTAGCTCCAACCGTTCCCTTCTACACGATATGTGCTTTTGACTTCTTGAACGACTTCCAAATCATTTAGGTTTTGCAGGATATCACTGAAATCAGCTTCTGATGTATGATGTGTGACAATTACGATTTCAGCTAACTCATCATGGCCTTTAATTGGCAGCTGAAGGATTTTTTCAAAGCTCACGCCCCGCTCTGAGAACACAGATGTAATTTTCGAGAATGAACCAACCTCATCTTTTACATGAATTCTTAAAAACTGCTGTGCATAAATGTCAGACGGCGATTTCATGTTTTTCTCATATTGCGGTCCCACAAAGCTGTTGCCGGTTACACCGAGGCGCATATTCTTCATGACAGCGACGAGGTCAGAAACAACGGATGTCGCTGTCGGCATGCTTCCGGCTCCCGGCCCGTAGAACATCGTCTCACCGACAGCCTCGCCGTATACATAAACAGCGTTAAACTCATTATGAACAGCAGAAAGCGGATGGTGGTCAGGAAGCAGTGTCGGCTGTACGCTGACCTCGATTTTGCTGCCGTCACGCTGAGCAATCCCGATCAGCTTCATTGTATAGCCGAGGCGTTTGCTGAAGCTGATGTCCTCGTCTGTAATTTGGGAGATCCCCTTTACTTTGACGTCTTCCAGATCCACGTTCATCGAGAAGCCGAGGCGCGCCAATATCGCCATTTTCCGTGCGGCGTCAAGCCCTTCCACGTCAGAAGTCGGATCAGCTTCGGCAAAACCGAGATCCTGCGCTTCCTTGAGCACTTCCTCGTATGGGCTTTTCTCTTTGATCATTTTTGTTAAGATAAAGTTTGTTGTGCCGTTCACAATTCCCATCATCTTTGTAATTCGATCTGATGAGAGGCCTTCCTCTAACGTGCGCAGAATCGGAATCCCGCCGGCAACACTGGCTTCAAAGTAGATATCGCATCCATTTTCCTTCGCTTCGGCAAGCAGCTCGGAGCCGTACACAGCCATTAAGTCCTTGTTTGCTGTGACAACATGCTTTTTCGATCTCAGCGCGTCGACCAAATATTGTTTTGTCTGTTCAACGCCGCCGATCACCTCGATGACGACATCAACATCTGGATCATCAATGACATCATACACTTCTGTCGTGAGCACTTCCTTCGGCAAATCTACTTCTCTCTTTTTCTCTAAATCTTTTACAAGCACTTTTTTTATCGTAACCGGACAGCCGACCTGATGCATAAGCTTATCCTGATGGTCTTGAATAATTTTAACGACACCGCTTCCGACGGTACCTAAACCTAAAAGCCCTACACGAATCGCTTTCAAAAAAACTCCACCTTTCTTTTGATTGTCCTCTTGGAAAAGACAATTGTTAACTCAACACAGACATATAAGTTACAAACATTATATAAGCCCGCTCCTGTTTTGACAAGACAGCATTAGGCTGAATTTTGAGAATGTAAACGCTTAACGCATTGATATGACAAGATTCTTTATTTTCTAATTATTTTTGTCAGATTTTCTCCTCACCTTGAGCTGCCTTTGCCGAGCCAGCTGACGCGTGGAACAAACAGCTTCTGCGCCCGCATATTCATGAATTCCTGCGCTGTATTGAGAAATTGTTCATAACGCCCACAGTCATTAAGAATGAAGTCAAGCTGTTCTTCAAAATAATGCTTTTCTGATTCTGATGACATGTAATAGCTTTCTACGATTTCAAAATAATGAAGCGGGAAAAGCAGACGGCTGTATAAAAGGCGTTTCGAAAATGAAGACAGCGGTGTGACTTGCTCGTATTCCTGTAAAAAGAGAAAGCCCTGCTGATTAAAATCTTGTCTGTGATGCAAAAACGTATGCCTCATATATTCAGCCAAATCACGGGAAGCGTGGTCAAACACCCAATCCGCCGGAATCCTGATCAATGATTCCGGTGACCATGTATGCCTTTCCATCCGCTGATGGCATATCGTTCCTGAATCAGCGGCTTGGGGCTTGTCATCCAGCTCAGTGTCCACTAAATATTGTATCGCGTTTTCTGACAGTCCTAAATAATATGGAAATGATTCGATCATTTTTTTATCGAATGGCTCATGCGGAGGGGTCTGAACCTTTCTCTGCCAAAATGCTTCCAGCTGATCAATTCGTTTTCCCCACAGATCCTTCCACTGGCCGATTCTTCCGGCCGCCTTCACCTCATATGGATATCCTCGGCCTTTTCGGTGAAATTCCGCAAGCTCCGCTCCAATGGAGAACGCCCTGTTTGAATAAGGGGGGGCCGCCTTCAGCAGAGCGTACGTTTTTCCCTCATGTTCAAATGTCAGTTCACCTTCTTTTGTAAAGATAAAAACCGAAACGTATGGGTCACTTTGTTCTTGTAAATACTGACTCATGTAATAAAGCTCCGCCAGCTCTGTTTCTGAGAATTGGGAAACGGGGACAATCAGAAAGTATGAATTAGGCGTCTGAAAGCATTGATATGTGTGCTGGTACATGGAAAGCTGCCTGATGTGAATGCCGTATTTTTCTTTTATTGTACCTTTCACCATGATCACCTGCCTGTTGAATTAGGGCTCATCACATCGTAGTCATACACAGCCGGAATTATGAATACATATTTTAATCCGAAGAAGGCGCAAGAAAAAGTCGTAAACTTCTCAAGCATTTTGTATAAACTAGTAAAAAAGATTGGGTGAAGCTGATGTCAGAAAACGAACAATTCAGTCAGATGGAAGCTAAAGCAAGAGCACGGATGAAGGAGCGCGGCGTTGAGGTATCAGACATTGCCGAGCTTGTCTTTTTTCTTCAGAAAAAATATCATCCGGATTTAACCATTGATGAATGCACGCTGAACGTCAATCGTGTTCTCGCAAAACGCGAGGTGCAAAACGCAATTTTAACGGGCATTGAATTGGATGTTCTTGCTGAGCAGAAAAAACTGTCTGAACCGCTGCAAACGATGCTGGAAATAGATGAAAGCCTATATGGAGTAGATGAAGTTCTGGCATTTTCCATTGTGAACATTTACGGATCGATCGGGTTTACGAACTACGGTTACATCGACAAAGAAAAACCCGGAATCCTTAAACGATTGAATGATAAATCAACCGGTGAATGCCATACCTTTTTAGATGACATCGTCGGAGCGATTTCCGCCGCGGCTTCAAGCAGACTGGCTCACCGCGCGCGGCATACAGAATAAGGGCACCCTTTTAGGGCGCCCTTTTTTCAAATGTATGGAATCCATTCAGTCAGAGAGTCAATGGCGTGAGTCGGTTTTTCCATATCGTCTGTCATATGTTCTCTTTTCGTTACGCCTGTGTGAACGAGCAGCGTATCCATACCCGCGTTTATGCCGGCCATAATATCAGTGGCGTAGTTGTCGCCGACCATGAGTGTTTCAGACACATCTGTGCCGAGAACGCGCATCGCCTGCTCCATAATAATTGATTCCGGCTTGCCGATAAATACAGGCTGTACACCTGTAGATACGGTTAACACCGATGTCAGTGAGCCGTTTCCCGGCAGAAGCCCTCTTTCAGTCGGAATCGCAATATCTCCGTTAGTGGAAATAAAGCGGGCGCCATTTCTGATTGCCAGGCAGCCGACAGCAAATTTTTCGTATGTAATGGAACGGTCGATGCCAACAACGACAAAGTCCGCGTTTTCTCCGCCAAATGTCAGGCCGTTTTCTTCAATCGCCTGGCGGATTCCTTCCTCCCCAATCACATACACAGACGCGTCTTTTTTCTGCTGTGCAATGTGCTGGGCAGTTGCCATGCTGGTCGTGAAGACCTGCTCTTCTGTTGCCGGAATATCAAAAGACACGAGCTTGTCCGCTACCTGCTTCGGTGTACGCGAAGAGTTGTTTGTCACGAAAAGATAAGGAACGCCGCGATCTTTCAGCGTTCTGACAAATTCACACGCTTCCTCGATTTTTTCCGTGCCATTGTACATCGTTCCGTCTAAATCAATTAAATACCCTTTATATGTTTTCATATCCAACACTCCTGTGGCTTTCCAGTTGTTATTTAAACGCAGAAACAGGTCCTAGCTCTGTTTCCAAATAGCTTCTGATCCGTTTCGGGAAGTCTTGAAGAGCTGTTTGATGCGCCTTGATCAGCCTGTAAAGCTCGCCGCTGTCAGCGAGCAGATATTGTTGAACCAACGTTTTGCGGTAGGCGATCAATTTTTTGAGCTCATCACCCTCTTTTTCCGTGACAACTTTCTCATCAACAAGTATATCCATAATGTCGTCATAGCTGCCCGGGTCCCGCATAATAAAGCCGTCAATCATGTCATTGCCTGTATCCAAAATGCATTCGATTAACAGATGGCCTATACGCTGAAGTGCCAATTCCCCGATTTCAGACTGCCAGTCTGTTTGTGAGTCAAATAGCGCCAGCTGGTGCTCGAAGAACCCTAGTGTTTTCTCGATTTTGCTTCTGTCAACAAAATACATGACAGCATCCCCTTTGTGTATATTTATTTTCTGATCCGTTTCAAGACAAAATACGCACAGCCGAAATTGCAGTATTCGTAAATATATTCATCTAATGTGCTGATTTTCGTTTCGAAGGTTGCCTTTTGATTCTGGTCGTCAAAGAAGCCCTTGAGCCTTAACTGACCGTATCCCCAGACTCCCACAATATAATCG
>NZ_JAVAXX010000233.1:0-10338 GCF_042709275.1 Bacillus sp. LR_5
TCTTCAAGTGCATCACCAAAAAGCTCATCGTAGGCAGGTGTAAGAATACCTCCTGGACTAACCACATTTACACGGATTTCAGTACCTTTTAGGTCAAGAATCCAGTTGCGAACTAGTGCTCTTAATGCTGCTTTAGATGCTCCATATACACTAAACGCTGGGTTGCCAATTGATCCAGCAGTAGAGCCCGTTACAATAATAGAACCTACTTTGTCCGGGAATAGTGATAACGCTTTTTGAACAGTAAAGATGGTTCCTTTAACGTTAATGTCGAACGTTCTATCAACCTGCTCTTCAGTAATTTCACCTAATGGAAGGAAGTTGCCGATGCCTGCATTAGCAAAAAGAATGTCCAACTTACCTTTTTCCTGCTTTATAATGTCATATAGTTTGTCTAAGTCTTCAAGCTTAGAAATATCACCTTGAACACCGGTTACGTTCTTGCCAATTTGGTTTACAGCTTTATCAAGTTCGTTTTGTCTACGTCCCGTGATATAAACATATGCACCTTCGTTTACAAATTTTTGTGCTGTAGCAAGACCAATCCCACTTGTTCCACCCGTTACAAGCGCTATTTTACCTTCAAAATTACCCATACTTAACACTCCTTTAGAATTATTTTTATTTTATGTCTAATACCTTTGAGTACTTGAAGAACAACTTACAAGATATAGTATCCTTCAGTAAGCATATTAACGGAAGTACCCACTTTTTTGTGATATAGTAACTAAAAAGTAATAAATGTGGAATGGAGAGGTTTAGACTTGAAAAAATTTAGTTGTGGGTTTGAAGTGACAAAGGAAGTTATTGGCGGAAAATGGAAAGGTCTTGTATTATACTTTTTAATGAATGGACCAAAGAGAACGAGTGAATTAAACCGCATTATCCCAAATATAACTCAGAAAATGCTGATTCAAACACTTAGAGAGCTTGAAGCCAGTGGACTTGTGAGCAGAAAGATGTATAACCAAGTACCGCCGAAGGTTGAATATTCATCCACTGAACTTGGAGAATCTCTTAAACCTATCTTGCAGGAGCTCTGTCAATGGGGAGGCTATTATGCGGAGCAAGAGTATGCAGAAGGTGAATATGAAATTGTACAACCAGAACAACTAAGTTAGGATTGATGTAGCTGCTGAAGTAAATGCTAAACAACTTCAATACCATCACCTAACAGATGAAGAACAGTCAGAAATAAATGAGATATTCAATTTTGAAAGTGAAGTTCTAATAAGAAGTGTCATCGACTATATTCAGGAGAACTTTGATGAAATTCAAAAAAGAGCTGTTTCAAATGTTAAAGAGAAGGTTCAGAAACTTAGCCAAAAAATAAATGAAGATATTGATAATAATATTTAATGCCTATGATCTCTAGATAGGCATTTTTTCTTTCGGATAAAAAAAGAAAAGACGTACAAATTGTACGCCTTAATCTGCTTCTGTACTATCAATTTTTCACTGCATAAAAGTCACAGTTCAGGTTGCACCTCAGGTCACACTTTTATTGAGCTTAGTGCGGGTCACACTTCGCTGTGACTCGGTTACAATTCCGCTGAAAATTAACGCTGAATGTTCGGATTTTACTGTGACTCCACTTCGTTTCACACTCCGTATCACACAACGGAATAATTAACGATTATCAATTGTCTCCGGATACAAATCATGGTTCATCATACGGTATTCGGCCATTTTCTCATACTTCGTGCCAGGCTTTCCGTAGTTTGTGTACGGGTCAATGGAAATTCCGCCTCTTGGCGTGAATTTGCCCCATACTTCAATGTAGCGCGGGTCCATTAATTCAATCAAGTCATTCATGATGATATTCATGCAGTCCTCGTGGAAGTCACCATGGTTTCTGAAGCTGAATAGATACAGCTTTAATGATTTGCTTTCAACCATTTTTTCATCAGGAATGTAGCTGATGTAGATTGTCGCAAAGTCTGGCTGGCCTGTTTTAGGACATAAAGATGTGAATTCCGGACAATTGAATTTTACAAAGTAGTCACGGTTTACATGTTTATTCGGGAAGGATTCCAGCACGTCCGGTGCATATTCGAACAAATAATTTGTACCTTGGTTGCCTAGCAATGTTACACCTTCTAATTCTGATTCTTTTCTTGTCGTCATGTTCATCTTCCTTTCTATTATACTCCGCGTTTGTTGCCCCATAACAGGGTGTGCAGCTGCGGGAGCACTCTGACGAGATTCAGCTCCGCATCGACAGCTACCTTATCAACAAGCGCTTCATATTTCCCAAGCAAATGTGCAATCAGTGACTGATCATCTGTCGTATGCACGTCATCATTTCCGACTTGTAAATAAAACGGGATTCCCGGATACCGCTTGTGCACAGTTTTGGCAAATTCCAGATCTTCATCATTAAAGATGACAACCTTCAAGCTGACAGCATGCTGTCTATCATTCTCTTGAAGTGAAGTTAAAATGTGGTCAAGCTTTTGAAAGTTCGTTACCATTTTTGAGCTTGGCGGTTTTGGAGAAATTGTCAGGTCATCAATCAGCGTAAACCAATCCTGATAAACGGTCCCTTGAGTTTCAAGCGCTGCACGGATGTTATTTTCCTTCAGCAGTTCAATAAAAGCATCCAGCTGTTTTAACAGAGCCGGGTTACCGCCTGAGATCGTCACATGAGAAAACGCGTCTCCCCCAATGTCCTTAAGCTCCGCAAAAATCTCCTCCGCCGTCATCCAGCGAATATCTTTTTTAGCAGACCCATCCCAAGTGAAAGCGGAGTCACACCAGCTGCAGGAATAATCGCAGCCGGCTGTCCGGACGAACATCGTTTTCTGTCCGATCACCATGCCTTCTCCTTGAATCGTCGGGCCGAAAATTTCTAATACAGGAATTCCTTTAGCCATTCAAACCACCCTTTTTCGGACGGTAGACACAGTAGCTTGTCGGTGTTTCACGGACAAACACCTGTACACAGGTCGGCTTATTCTCCAAAGTGTCTAAATAAGCCTGTACGTTGTCATAAATCGTTTTCGCCACGACTTCAGTTGTCGGCAGCGAATACCGGTCGTCCTGAGAAAAATCTTCATGATCATTTAATAGCGTGTGATCATAGTTTCCGTGCACCAGTTTTTTGAGTACGCTGAAATTGACAAGAAAGCCTGAATCGTCAAGTTCGTCGCCGGCAACGGTTATATTTACGGTATACGTATGCCCGTGAACCCTGCTGCACGCTCCCGCACTTTCCCGAGGGATAAAATGAGCGGCTGAGATATGCATGTCCTTATTCAGTTCAAACGAATAAGGATGCTGGGCCTGCGGATAAATTTGAGATAACAATTTATGCACGCTCTCCTTTCATCACCATATATTCTTCATAACCTTTTGAACGAAGGTGACATGCCGGACATTCGCCGCAGCCGTCTGCGATGATGCCGTTATAGCATGTCAGCGTGTTGTTTTTCACAAAATCCAGCGCGCCAAGCTCATCTGCAAGCTTCCACGTTTCCGCCTTATTGAGCCACATGAGAGGCGTGTGGATCACAAACGGCTTCTCCATCGCCAGATTTACCGTTACATTGCAAGATTTCACGAATTCATCACGGCAATCAGGGTAACCGCTGAAGTCTGTCTCGCAAACTCCTGTAATAATGTGGCGCGCGCCAATTTGGTAAGCCAGGATAGAGGCAAAGGATAAGAATACCAAATTGCGGCCTGGAACGAATGTGGATGGCAGTTCGCCGTCTTTTACTTCTATCTCAATATCATTTCTAGTCAGGGCATTCGGTGCAAGCTGATTTAAAAGTGACATATCAAGCAAATGATTTTTCACACCAAGCTTTTCCGCAATGGATTTTGCCACTTCAATTTCCTGCGAATGTCGCTGATTATAATGAAAAGTCACCGTTTCGACTTCTTCGAATTCTTTTAAGGCCCACAGTAAGCATGTTGTGCTGTCTTGGCCGCCGCTAAATACGACAATTGCTTTTTCTTTTTTCATGATTCCTCTCCTTCTCCGCAATAAAAACGCCGGCGAGAGACATCGCTACAGCTAATTCACGCAAAAAAAACACCTTTTTTCGGAAGGTGCTCTAGAAAAACATAAAAAAGGCCGTATCCAAGGATACAGCTCGTCCTTAGTTTTTTATAGAGGGTGTAGCTAGAACCTCTCCCGCATATCTCACGGATTTTCTTCAATTTTTTCACTTCTGCTATCTTACCATAATGTTGTTTTTCTTGACAATAAAAAAGTCAGTCCCCGGTTCCTAGATCAATTATCGCTCTATAGTGACGGTTCGTTTCATTATATATATTTATAAACTGCGCCGCCGAGGAGCTTTTTTGCAAAGCAAAGCGCCTATGAAGGCCAGGCTCACATAGCCAAACAAGGGATAAATCGTTGAAATAAGCCTGCCGTACCCTATTTGGCTCGTAATATAAGCCGTGATCATAATGGCCGCAAAGATATATTTGCTTTTCACTGGAAGAAAGCTTTGCACTTGTTTTTCTAATCCATATAGATTACCAATAACTGATGTGAACACTTCTCCGAAAATAATGAGTAAATAAATCAAATGGACAGATCGTGCAAAGAGATAAACCACTTGTGCCATCGGTATATCATACAAAAATACATCCGGAAGAGTTGACAAAGACAGAAAACTCGCGGACAGCACAATCGTCAGCATCGTGCCTCCGATTAAAGCGCCTTTTTTGATCACTTTCTCCGATGACATTTCATTCGCCAGCGGAACCAAAACCGCTTGGGCAAGCGATAAATTCAAAGCCCCGTAAGAAACAGCTGATAACAGCCAATCCCAGCGATGCGGCCAGACCCACTGAGCTGCGTTTCGTGATTCGCTGAATATAAAAGAGTCGGCCACTACAATCATTGAAAAGAGGATTAAAAGGGGAACAACAAACACATTGACACCGAAAATGCCTTTTACTCCTCTAGTCATCACAATTAAGCTCAGACCGATTGTAATAAGCATCCCAATCTGAGCGGACATCCCCAATTGTTCCTCAAAAAGCGCCCCTGCTCCTGAAAGCATGACAGATGTAACTCCGAGGAGAACAAACAGCATAAATACATTGATAATTCGCCCAGCCGCCGCCCCGAACAAAAAGATGTTCATTTCTTGATATGACTTGGCATTGATTCGCTTTGAAATGATCATCAGCTTGGCGCCCAGAAACGTAAACATTCCGCCGCTGACGAGAATGCCGAATAAACCGAACCAGCCGAACTTCAGAAAAAACTCAACAATTTCTCTGCCAGTCGCAAATCCAGCTCCGACTACTGTGCCGACATACACAAAAGCAAGCTGACTTGCAGACCCTTTTGATTGTTCCATTTCTCCCCTCCGAACGAACCGCAGTTTTGTCCATAGATGCCTTTTTATAACCTATGAGACAAGTTCCTTGAAAAGACGAAGAAAACATGTTTTACTTTGTAACAAATTAAAAAATGTTGTGCAAAAGGCTTGAAAGTCAAAGATGGTCAGAGTATACTATTAATCAAAGTTGGTCAAACAAACCGGCCTTTTTTAAAAACCAATTGGTCAAAGATAGTCAAATATTCAGTCTGCTTTGAGCATATTGGTTTGAAAGCCGTTAAGTTTGCCGTATACTAATAGTCAAAGAAGGTCAAATCCAATAGACCTTTTTATTCACTTTCATTGGTCAAAGAAGATCAAATTATTAAGGAGGTTTTGGCAAATGCGTTGTCAACATTGTCATCAAAACGAGGCGACGATTCGCCTTAACATGCAAATAAATTCCGTTCATAAACAGATGGTTCTTTGTGAAACTTGCTATAACGAACTGACCCGTAAACCTTCAATGAGTATGGGTCCTCAATCTTTCGGATTTCCGTTTGAACAGGCATTCCAGCCGAAAGAAAAGAGCGCAGCAAAACAAAGCGGAAAAAAAGGGCTGCTTGATGAGCTGGCTCAAAATATTACAAACGGTGCTAAAGCCGGTCTCATTGATCCCGTCATCGGCCGTGATGATGAAGTGGCGCGAGTGATCGAAATTCTAAACCGCCGCAACAAAAACAATCCGGTTCTTATTGGGGAGCCGGGTGTAGGGAAAACTGCCATCGCTGAAGGACTCGCTTTAAAAATTGCTGAAGGCGATGTTCCAAACAAACTGAAAAACAAAGAGCTATATTTGCTTGATGTTGCATCCCTTGTTGCAAACACAGGGATCAGAGGCCAATTTGAGGAGAGAATGAAACAGCTGATCACTGAGCTGAAGGAACGAAAAAATGTCATTCTGTTCATTGATGAAATTCACCTTCTCGTCGGCGCAGGCTCTGCAGAAGGATCAATGGACGCCGGCAACATTCTCAAACCGGCCCTAGCCAGAGGCGAACTGCAAGTCATTGGCGCGACAACACTGAAAGAATATCGTCAAATCGAAAAAGATGCCGCGCTGGAAAGACGTTTTCAGCCTGTCATGGTGCAGGAGCCTTCAATTGAACAGGCTATCCTCATTTTGCAAGGGATTAAAGACAAATACGAGGCGTACCATGGCGTAACATTCAGTGATGAAGCAATCAAAGCGTGTGTCACTTTATCATCCCGCTACATTCAGGACAGACACCTGCCGGATAAAGCAATTGATTTATTAGATGAAGCAGGTTCAAAAGCCAACCTGTTAATTGATGAACTGAATGACGAGGATGCCGCTGAACGCTTTACTGCAATTGAAGCCGAAAAAACAAAAGCCCTTGAAGAAGAAAATTACGAACTGGCGGCAAAACTCCGTGATGAAGAACTTGCATTGGAGAAAAAACTGAACAGCTCCTCCGCTCATACCGCTGTCACTGTGGAAGCTGAGCACATTCAGGAAATTGTTGAACAAAAAACAGGCATCCCTGTCGGCAAACTGCAGGCAGACGAACAAACGAAAATGAAAGAGCTTGAAGCAAAACTTCATGAACGCGTGATTGGACAAGAAGCCGCTGTTCAAAAAGTGGCAAAAGCGGTAAGACGAAGCCGCGCCGGATTAAAATCCAAAAACAGACCAGTCGGCTCCTTCCTCTTCGTAGGTCCTACCGGCGTAGGGAAAACAGAGCTTTCTAAAACACTGGCAGATGAATTATTCGGCACAAAAGACGCTATTATCCGACTCGATATGAGCGAATACATGGAGAAACACGCCGTATCTAAAATTATCGGTTCACCGCCTGGATATGTCGGCCATGAGGAAGCTGGACAATTAACTGAGAAAGTGCGCCGCAATCCTTACAGCATTGTGTTGCTGGATGAGATTGAAAAAGCACACCCAGACGTTCAGCATATGTTCCTGCAAATTATGGAGGATGGCCGTCTGACAGACAGCCAAGGCAGAACTGTAAGCTTCAAAGACACAGTGATCATCATGACAAGTAATGCGGGTGCTGGTGAGAAACAAACGAAAGTCGGTTTCCAATCAGATGACAGTGTCATCGAAGAACAAACATTGATTGATTCACTGAGCATGTTCTTTAAACCTGAGTTCCTCAACCGTTTTGACAGCATTATTGAGTTCCGCTCATTGGAAAAAGAACATCTTGTCAAAATCGTCAGCCTTCTTCTTGGAGAACTTGAAGAAACATTGGCTGAACGGGGCATTAGCTTGAATGTGACAGATGAAGCGAAAGAAAAAATCGCTGAGCTGGGCTACCACCCTTCATTCGGTGCACGTCCGCTTAGAAGAACCATCCAAGAATGGGTTGAGGATGAAATGACCGATCTGCTGCTTGATAATGGCGAGATCACAAGTTTTCACGTGATTTTAGAAGATGATAAAATCAAAGTGCGAGCGAAATAACAATCAGCGGTTTCCTTTTAGGAAGCCGCTTTTTTTATACTTTCATACTCTTGACTTAGAAATTACCGTCCCTTCTCCTGAAGCGCTACTTCCCTTCATCCTTTACACTTTTTTTAAGGAGGGATGGAACATGTTTATATACAGTGAATATGTATTTCTACTATTATATGAATACCATCTGAAGGACAGCTTGCAAGCAAGCTGCTAATTTCAGTAGACCCCCGGGCTTTTCAATTTTGGAGAGCCCGTTTTTGTTTATTTCTCCCTTCTATGCCTCTTCCTTGAATATTTCATGAACAAATTCACAATGTCCCTAAAGTTCCGGGCACCAAAACCGATATTAACCATAGACAAGCTAGTAAAAAAGGATTTGGTGAAAAACTATGGATAAAACTTCGTTAATCGGTATTATTCTTGCTTTTGTGGCATTGAGCGTCGGGATGGTTCTGAAAGGCGTCAGTTTCAGCGCCCTTGCAAACCCCGCTGCCATTTTAATTATTATCGCCGGGACAATCTCAGCAGTCGTTATTGCGTTCCCAACAAAAGAAATTAAAAAAGTGCCTGCGCTGTTTCGAGTGTTATTTAAGGAAAATAAACAGCTCACAATAGAGGAACTCATTCCTATGTTCTCTGAATGGGCTCAGCTTGCACGCCGCGAAGGTCTGCTTGCTTTAGAAGCAAGCATTGAGGATGTAGATGATGCTTTCTTGAAAAACGGGCTCAGCATGGCTGTTGACGGGCAAAGCGCGGAATTTATCAGAGATATTATGACAGAGGAAGTCGAAGCAATGGAGGACAGGCACCAAGCCGGAGCCGCTATTTTTACACAAGCGGGAACGTACGCTCCGACACTTGGAGTACTCGGCGCTGTAATCGGGCTGATTGCCGCTCTCTCTCATATGGATAACACAGATGAGCTTGGACACGCCATCAGTGCCGCCTTTGTTGCCACACTTCTCGGTATCTTTACAGGGTATGTGTTATGGCATCCTTTCGCAAATAAATTAAAACGAAAATCAAAACAAGAAGTAAAACTGCGTGAGGTCATGATTGAAGGTGTTTTATCCGTTTTAGAAGGACAAGCACCGAAAGTCATCGAACAAAAGCTTTTAATGTATCTTCCTGCGAAGGACCGCTTGAAATTTGCAGAACAAGGAGAGGCGCAAAATGGCGAGAAAAAAGAAGAAGAAGCATGAGGACGAGCACGTTGATGAATCATGGCTCGTTCCTTACGCCGACATCCTTACTCTTCTCCTGGCATTGTTTATTGTGCTGTACGCGAGCAGCTCGATTGACGCAGCTAAGTTTCAAATGCTCTCAAAATCATTTAATGAAGTTTTTACAGGCGGCACCGGTGTACTGGACTACTCCAGTGTCACTCCTCCTGAAAACGAGTCAGACGGCATCGATGAAGTGAAAAAGGAAAAAGAAGAGAAAGAGAAAAACAAGAAAGAAAAAGAAAAAGCAGCTGATCAAGAAGAACTTGAAAATGTGAAGAGCCAGGTGGAAAAGTTTATCAAAGATAAAAAGCTGGAACATCAGCTGGAGACGAAGATGACTAGTGAAGGCCTTCTGATTACGATTAAAGACAGCATCTTCTTTGATTCTGGAAAAGCGACCATCCGTAAGGAAGATGTGCCGCTTGCAAAAGAGATTTCAAATCTTCTTGTGATTAACCCGCCAAGAAATATCATTATCAGCGGACATACTGATAATATGCCAATTAAAAATTCTGAATTCCAATCAAACTGGCATTTAAGCGTCATGAGAGCGGTAAACTTTATGGGGCTCCTGATTGAAAACCCCAAGCTCGATGCAAAAGTGTTCAGCGCCAAGGGTTATGGCGAGTATAAACCGGTGGCTTCCAACAAAACTGCGGAAGGCCGAAGCAAAAACCGGCGGGTTGAAGTTCTCATTTTGCCAAGAGGCGCAGCGGAAACAAATGAAAAATAGCAAAAAAGGAAGCCTTGTGACATATCAGGCTTCCTTTTTTTACTTATTATGAAACTGTTTTGCGTTTAATCCTACTCTTTTTAACATTTCGGTGCACATCTCTACCTCTTCTTCGCTTAATACGCTGATCATTTCATCAATTTCAGCAGCGTGATCAGGGAAAATATCGTTCAAAAGACCGATGCCTTTTTCAGTAATTTGCGCAAATGTCACTCGTCTGTCTGTAGGAGACGCTTTCCGAATGAGAAGTTCTTTTTGCTCCAGCTTATCTACAACGTATGTGATGCTCCCGCTAGCCAAGAGAATTTTATCTCCTATCTGCTGCAGCGGCTGATCGCCTTTATGGTACAAAAGCTCTAGCACAGCAAATTCAGTCGGATTCAGCCCATGCTTATGAATATGCTTATTCATATGATCGTTAATAGACCGATACGCGCGCGACAGCACGATAAATAACTTCAGTGATTTTTCTGTCATGTCTCAATCATCCTTTTAGAAACCGTTACAGAGAAACATTAATAAACAAAGACCAAAATGTCAATAAAAATCTTTCCAATATTTCTCTTCTTTTTTAAAATGTAAGCTTGCCAACAC
>NZ_JAVAXX010000234.1:0-10249 GCF_042709275.1 Bacillus sp. LR_5
AAGGGAATTACATGTGTGGAAACATCCATCAGCCATATTGATGGTGAAAAAGGGCGTCTGATTTACAGAGGACATCATGCAAAAGACATCGCACTGAATCACAGGTTTGAAGAAGCAGCTTATTTGATTTTATTTGGGAAACTGCCTTCAACTGAAGAATTGCAGGTATTTAAAGATAAGCTGGCTGCGGAACGGAATCTTCCGGAACATATTGAGCGCTTGATTCAATCACTGCCAAACAACATGGACGATATGTCGGTGCTGAGAACGGTTGTTTCAGCATTGGGGGAAAATACGTACACATTCCATCCGAAAACAGAGGAAGCAATCCGGCTGATTGCAATCACGCCTTCTATCATTGCATACAGAAAAAGATGGACGCGCGGTGAACAAGCAATTGCACCTTCTTCCCAGTACGGACATGTCGAAAACTACTATTATATGCTCACAGGCGAACAGCCTTCAGAGGCAAAAAAGAAAGCGCTTGAAACCTATATGATTCTGGCCATGGAGCACGGCATGAACGCATCCACTTTTTCGGCACGAGTCACGTTATCAACAGAGAGTGATTTAGTGTCAGCCGTCACGGCTGCTCTCGGCACGATGAAAGGTCCGCTTCACGGAGGCGCTCCTTCTGCGGTGACAAAAATGCTTGAAGACATTGGAGAAAAAGAACATGCTGAAGCTTATCTGAAAGAAAAACTCGAAAAAGGAGAGCGCTTGATGGGATTCGGCCACAGGGTGTACAAAACAAAAGACCCGCGGGCAGAAGCTTTGAGACAGAAAGCAGAAGAGGTGGCCGGCAATGACCGTGATCTTGATCTTGCGCTGCATGTAGAAGCAGAAGCGATTCGTTTGCTAGAAATCTACAAACCGGGACGAAAGCTGTACACAAATGTTGAATTTTACGCGGCTGCAGTGATGAAGGCCATCGATTTTGACGATGAATTGTTTACTCCGACCTTTTCAGCAAGCCGAATGGTAGGGTGGTGCGCCCATGTGCTGGAACAGGCAGAAAACAACATGATTTTCCGCCCGTCAGCGAAATATACCGGTGCCATTCCCGAGGAAGTTCTTTCATAACATATTTTGGCGTTTATTCATTTCTGTCGTGTGGTAACGTTCAGTATCAACCACATGTCTAGGAGTGATGAATGGTGAACCCAATGGACAGACAAACAGAAGGACAAGAACCGCAGCATCAGGACAGACAGCCGGGCATTGAGTCAAAAATGAATCCGCTGCCGCTGTCAGAGGACGAGGATTATCGAGGAAGCGGAAAACTGAAAGGAAAAGTTGCGATCATTACTGGAGGCGACAGCGGAATAGGGAGAGCAGCAGCTATTGCCTTTGCTAAAGAGGGGGCTGATATCTCCATTCTATACTTAGACGAGCATTCGGACGCAGAGGAAACACGTAAACGGATCGAAAAGGAGAATGTCCGCTGCCTGCTTATCCCAGGAGATGTTGGGGACGAGAACCATTGTGAACAAGCTGTGCAGCAAACAGTGGACCATTTTGGTAAACTCGATATCTTAGTGAACAACGCCGCTGAACAGCATCCCCAGGACAGCATTCTTAATATTTCAACAGAACAGCTGGAAAAAACCTTTCGCACAAATATTTTTTCCATGTTTCATATGACGAAGAAAGCTTTGCCTCACCTGCAAGAGGGGAGTGCCATTATTAATACGACATCGATTACCGCTTATGAAGGGGATACGGCGTTAATTGATTATTCCAGCACAAAGGGTGCGATTGTTTCCTTTACGCGTTCCATGGCGAAGTCGCTTGCAGATAAAGGCATCAGAGTGAATGCGGTGGCGCCCGGTCCGATTTGGACACCGCTTATTCCAGCGACATTCCCTGAGGAAAAAGTGAAACAGCACGGCTTGGATACCCCGATGGGAAGACCGGGACAGCCGGTTGAGCATGCAGGCGCCTATGTTCTGCTGGCGTCTGACGAATCTTCCTATATGACAGGGCAGACCATTCATGTGAATGGCGGCCGTTTTATTTCAACGTAATCAACGAAAAACCAGCTCAAGAGCTGGTTTTTTTGTGTGGTGAAAAATTTCAAAATAAAAAATTTGTCGATTTTTCTAACAATTTTGTTTTCATTTTTGCAATTTTATATATAATATTGAGTAGGAGAAAGGAATGATTCGCGACCAGTACAAATATAGTAGAAAAAAAGAAAAATGACCATTGTTACTCATGAATTCAGAAAATTCAAATAAAATATATAAAAATAGATGATCGGGAGTTGAAGGGGAATGAAAGGGAGCGTTTTCAGGAAGAAAAGCATTCAGGATTTAATCGCTGCGACGAGCGGGGAAAAATCTTTAAAAAGAGAATTAGGGGCATTTGATTTAACGTTGCTTGGAATTGGCGCCATTATTGGCACAGGGATTTTTGTTCTGACGGGAACAGGCGCAGTCACGGCCGGTCCCGGGCTGACGATTTCATTTGTTGTGGCGGCGTTGGCTTGTTTATTCGCCGCCCTGTCTTACGCGGAATTTGCGTCAAGTGTGCCTGTTTCAGGTTCGGTGTATACATTCACTTATGCGACATTGGGAGAGCTTATGGCCTTTATTATCGGGTGGGATTTAATTTTAGAATACATGCTGGCGGTAAGTGCAGTGTCGGTCGGCTGGTCTGGTTATTTCCAATCGTTTTTATCAGGGCTTGGCATTCATCTTCCGGTTGCTTTAACAGCGGCACCGGGCGCAGTGAAAGGCACCTTTACCCTGTTTAATCTTCCTGCATTCGTCATTGTAATGGCGATCACATATTTGCTTTATTTAGGCATCAAAGAATCAAAAAGAGTCAACAATATCATGGTTATCTTGAAGATACTGGTTGTTCTGCTATTTATCGCGGTGGCAGCCGTTTACGTGAAGCCGCACAACTGGCAGCCGTTTATGCCAATGGGCTTTGGCGGCGTATTCAGTGCAGCGGCGCTCGTATTCTTTGCTTTTATCGGATTTGACGCTGTATCCTCTGCTGCGGAAGAGACGAAAAATCCCGCGAAAGATCTGCCTAAAGGCATTATTTTCTCTTTACTGGTCTGCACGATTTTATATGTCACCGTATCAGCAATCATGACTGGGGTTATCCCGTTTGCTCAATTTGCGGGTGTGGATCATCCGGTTTCTCTAGTTCTTCAAAGCGCAGGACAAAACTGGGTGGCTGGCATCATTGATATTGGCGCCGTGTTGGGAATGACAACAGTTATGCTCGTGATGCTTTACGGGCAGACACGCGTCATGTTTGCCATGTCGCGTGACGGACTTGTGCCGGGTTCACTTTCTAAAGTGCATCCAAAGCACAAAACACCTTATGTGGCCACTTGGTTTTTCGGAACGATGTCGGCGCTTCTCGGCTCACTTGTTCCGCTGGATGAACTTGCAAAGCTGGTGAACATCGGGACGCTGTCGGCATTTGTACTTATTTCTGTGGCAGTTATCGTTTTGAGAAAGAAACAGCCGGATCTTCCGAGAGCCTTTAAATGCCCGGGAGTTCCGTTTATCCCGGGCCTGGCAATTCTGTTCTGCCTGTTCTTGATTTTAAATCTGGGATGGGTGACGATTGTCCGCTTCCTAGTGTGGCTGTTAATCGGCTTGGTAATCTATTTCCTGTATTCAAGAAAGCATTCAAAATTAAATCAATAACCTTTTGATAAAGAGAGCGGCCATACAGGCCGCTCTCTTTTCTGTTCCTGGCAAATGAATCTATAGAAATGAAGACAAAAATAAGAGATAATATAGGCTGGAAAGGAAGTGACGTTTATTGTCTGAGCAAAAACCAGTCCAATGGGCTTCGAAAATCGGTTTCGTCATGGCAGCCGCCGGCTCGGCTATCGGCTTGGGCGCGATTTGGAAGTTCCCTTACGTAGCGGGGACCAATGGGGGAGGAGCCTTTTTTCTTATCTTCGTGTTATTTACCATCCTCTTAGGCTATCCGCTTTTGGTGGGGGAATTTATTTTTGGAAGACGGAACCAGACGAATGCCATTGATGCATATAAAAAAGAAGCGCCGCGATCAGCTTGGTTTCTTACAGGGTGGATCGGTGTAGCCGCGTGTTTCTTAGTGCTGTCGTTTTACAGTGTAATCGGGGGATGGATTTTGCTGTATATCGTGAAAACAGCGTCAGGATCACTGTCCGGGCTTTCTCAAGCACAGTATGGCGCTCTTTTTGCTTCTATTATCCAAAATCCGGTGCAGACGCTCGTGGCTCAGCTTGTCTTTATGGTACTTACTGTCATCGTTGTCGCAAGAGGGGTTCAAAAAGGGATTGAACGGGTAAGCGCGGTGATGATGCCGATTTTGTTTTTATTGTTTATTCTGCTCGTTCTTCGGTCTCTTACGCTTAATGGTGCAATGGAAGGCGTAAAGTTTCTGCTTGTGCCTCATTTCGGCGATCTGACTCCGGAATCCATATTATTCGCGCTGGGACAGGCCTTCTTTACGTTAACACTGGGGGTTTCGGTTATGGTGACCTACAGCTCCTATTTGCCGAAAACACAAAATATCCCTCGTTCGGCAGCCTCCATTGTCTTGATGAATATCATTGTGACACTCTTGGCAGGTTTGGCTATTTTTCCGGCGGTTTTCTCATTCGGTTTTCAGCCAAATGAAGGACCGACACTGCTGTTTACAGTGCTTCCGGCCGTTTTTGAACAGCTTCCGTTCGGCACGTTGTTTTTTATCGGTTTTCTCGTTGCATTTTTATTTGCAGCCTTAACCTCAGCATTTTCGATGGTTGAAATTATCGTTGCCACAATCGGAAAAGGGGACGAAAAGAAGAGAAAAAAACTGTCATGGACGAGCGGGCTTTTGATCTTTTTGGTCGGAATCCCATGCTGCTTGTCTTATGGCGTTTTGAGTGATGTGCACCTATTTGGCAAAACGTTTTTTGATATTGCCGATTTTACCGTCAGCAATGTTTTGATGCCTTCAGGCGCTCTGTTAATTTCTCTATTTATCCCGCTGAAAATTTCGAAAAGCGAACTCTTGGCTGAAATGCGAAATGGATCAAATGCAGGTAAAGCATTCTTTTACACGTGGTTTTATTTGCTTCGTTTTATCGTGCCGCTTGCCATTATTATCGTGTTCTTAAATTTAATCGGAATTTTATCATTTTAAAAAAACAGGCTCCGTTTCCGGGGCCTGTTTTTTATTTAATAAGATGATATCAACGGTGCCCATGCCGTTTTCAGTTTTTGGATGCCGAGCCTGATGTCCTCTTCTGACAAACCGCCATAACCGATTAAGACAGAAGCAAAAGGCGTCTGTTCTTTATATGAGGGAGACACGGGATAGATGGTTACACCGTGGTCTGCGGCTGCTTGTATTGCTTCTTCCTCACTTGCTGGAAACAAAAGGCGCAGCAGGATGTGAAGCCCCGAGTTCTTACCGAGAATCTCAACGGTGTTTCCCAGTTCAGAGCGGATGGCTTCTAACAGGACAGCGTGTTTTTTTCGGTATAAGCTTCTCATTCTATTTATGTGTTTTTGCCACTCTCCGGTTTCGATGAAGTCTGCCAGTGCCAATTGCGAGTGAACAGAGACGGTCTGCTTCATTAACTGAGCACTGTTTTTGATCGGTTCCATGAGTTCAGGGGGCGCAATCATGAAGCTGAGCCGCAAGGAAGGCAGAAGTGACTTTGAAAAAGTGCCCAGATATATGACTCTGCCATTCGGATCAAGCCCCTGTAAAGACGGAATGGGATGGCCGCTGTAGCGAAATTCTCCATCGTAATCATCTTCTATAATGAATGAATTTGTTTCTGCCGCCCATGCCAGTAGCTCCTGTCTGCGGGTAATCGTCATAATGGTCCCAATCGGAAACTGATGCGAAGGAGTCGTATACATGAGATAAGGATTCTGACGGTAGAGCTCATCCGGCAGGACGCCTTCTGCATCAGAACAAATCGGAGTGACATCCATGTGATTTGCTTCAAACATCCTTCTTGAACGGTGAAAGCCCGGTTCTTCAAAGCCGATTTTTGTACCTGGCTTTAGCGAAAGGCAAAGAATTTGCAGAAGCACGGTGGTTCCTGCGCCGATGATAATCTGGCCGGGTTCACAATTTACTCCCCGAGACAGCCTGACGAATCGGGCAATCATGTGCCTGAGTTCGTATTCTCCTTGAGGATCGCCAGAGGTGTGAAACGATCCGGAATAGCGATCAAGACTTTTTACTATGCTTTTTCTCCATGCGTTAAAGGGAAAGAGGGTCGGATCAACGCTGCCCTGATGGAAGTCAATAGCAGGTGCGTTTTTTTGATGTAATCCCGGCTGTACAGACTGCTGAAAATGGTCAGGAGCTGTCGGGAATCCTGGTTCTACTTCCGCCGCGAACCAGCCGATTTTCGGCTTGCTTTTGACATAGCCCTCAGCAGTTAATTGCTCATAAGCTCGTTCTATAGTTGCCGTGCTGACATCGAGCAAGCTGGAGAGCCTGCGTTTTGACGGAAGTCTTGTTCCCTTTGTTATTCGCGCATGTGAAATTTCTTGTTTAAAAAAGGTATAAAGCTGCTCATACAGCGGTGTTTTGCTCTTTTTATCAAGAAACGGCGTAATATCCATCTCATGTCTCCTTTGTAGCTGGCATGGTCATTTTTTCTGATATTGGCTATTTGGCAAATGCCATTTATTAGCTATGATCATTGTAACGAAAGGAAAGGGGATTGAGAAGATGATCCATATGAAACAATTAACCTCGAAAGAAGAATGGGCTGAGTCGTATCCGATTATGAGTGAATTGAGAACAGAACTGGATATAGAGACGTATTTACAAAGGCTTGAAGCCTGTGTGCAGAAAGAATCGTATATGCTGTTTGCCTTATATGAAAATACAGCAATCAGAGCGCTGTGCGGGGCTCTGCCGAGAGTTTCCATTCATAAAGGAGAGCACTTGTGGATTGCGGATCTTGTTACAACGGCACCTTGCCGATCAAAGGGATACGGCAAAATGCTTTTGGATTATGCCTCAGACTGGGCGAGAAAAGCCGGACTTGGTTTTGTCAGTCTTTCATCTGGCCTTCAGCGTAAAGACGCACATCGATTTTATACAGATAAAATGGGTTTTACTATAGAAAGTTATTTGTTCCGAAAACCGGTATAACGAAAAAAAAGACGCCTGAAAAGGCGTCTTTTTTAAAAGCCAAACTGTAAATTCGTATCTACAGATACAATGGTATACACACAAATAATCACAAAGAGATTAAGGATGACGCCGAGCAGGCCTGGACCTGTGCGCCCTCTCTTGATGAAGAGTTCAACAACGCCGAACGGAACGGCAGCCATGGCAAACGGAAGCATTTGATAGGAATAAAACGTGACGTTGCTGATAATGGCCAAATTCAGCAACAGCAGGGACAGAACCGCTGTCCCGACAGAGATCCAGCCGAATACATTGTGTTCTTTAAAAATTCTTACCAATTCCATAATTCCACCTCGCCGACATTCGCTGATTTTACAGATTTATTTTTCAGCATGCGCTGGATTTCCTTGGTTGGCCCTGTAACGACCGAACCGTATACATTGACACCGTTTTTCTCTACATAATCTAATCGGTTATCTACATT
Source organism: Bacillus sp. LR_5 (assembly GCF_042709275.1). Taxonomy (NCBI): domain Bacteria; kingdom Bacillati; phylum Bacillota; class Bacilli; order Caryophanales; family Bacillaceae; genus Bacillus; species Bacillus sp. LR_5. Next base: position 7,595 of record NZ_JAVAXX010000234.1, read on the forward strand.
CAGGTCTTTCCGTTTTGAAATGACCTGAGCCCATTTTTCGTGTTTGGACATGAATTTCAGGGCGTTGATAAACTGATCGCCATTCGACTTGCCTTTTGTATTAAGGGCGGCCAAGAACTTTGAATCCTTTCCAGGATAGCCAAGAGGTTCTGTGGAAGCTGTCTTATTTGTGTTTTTCTCTGTTTCGATTGCGTTCCACAAAAAGCTCACATCATAGCCTTTGAATTTGTTATACACGTCTTTTGTCGGATATGCACGGTCATATGAAAGGTAGACCTCTGATACCGTTCCTTCAGGCAATGTGCTTAACGTTTTTTCTGCTTTTGCGGTCGTTTGTTCAGACTTGTTTGAAGGATGTGTAAAGTAATGGCCGGTTTTATTCACTTCTAAGTCATAGTAGTTTACTGCCGGCGCTTTTACTTTGTTATAAAACATTTCAACCCGTTCATTCCCTACGGCAGCCGTCTTCGTGCCAATCTGCTTTTGCAGCGGGAATTCCGTATTCATTCCAAATAGCTTCACTTGGCTTTTCAGTCCGGAAGTATCAACAAGAACATTCGGCATGGTCAGGGCTACAGTGACCGCGGCAGTTTCCATAAACTCATTGCCGGTGCTGTGTTTTCCACCCATTCCGTAATAGAGGTAGCTTCCCAGCGTACAAAGCGGCAAAATCATCAATGTCGAAATGACGGCAAGCACAGAAATTCGCAAATAAGACTTGCGTTTGCCGTAGGCTAAAATCGCTTTTTGTTTTTCAGGACTGATGCTGAGATCCCAATCGTTATCGTCCTCTAGTTCGCTGTCAATCAGTTCCTGATATACTTCGAGCTTCTCAAGTTCTTCCTCAAATGCAGTCATTTCCTGGTCGCTCATTTCCCCATTTTTATATTGATCAAAACGCTTTTTAAATTCTTCATTCATCATTAACACCTCTATTATAAAGTGCTTTCAGCCGCTGTCTGGCACGAAATAAAACACTTTTAAAATTCGCCTCTGAAATATTCATAATATGGGATGCTTCTTTGTAGTTTAACTCTTTTAAATAATATAGCGTTAAGGCCTCCCGATAATTATCGGGGAGCTCGGACATATAACCAGTCAGCACTTCCTTTATCTCTACCTGATGGGCAGGACTTTGAACAGCATTTTGAAAGAGGCTTCCGATTAAGTCATCAGAAATGGTTACTTCTTTCTTATGCTTTCTGACGTAATCAATGAAGGCGTTTCGCGCCACTTGAAAAAGCCAGGGCTTTACTTTGCTGTGATCATAGGAGTGAATGTGTATGTATGCCCGCATAAAGGTTTCCTGCAGCAAGTCTTCAGCAAGATGCTTGTCTTTTGTCATGGAGAGCAGGAACCTGTAAACATCATTCATGTACATTTGGTAAATTTCATCGATCGTCACTGCCTTTTCTCCCCTCTATGTTATACACGCATAAGAAAGGTTTAAAGTTGCACATTACATGCAAACGGCTTTTTTATACCTAATCAAACACCATTACTATATAGTACCCAAAAATGGCCGCAAAAGATAGTGCGGAGAAATGTTTAACATTTTTTCCAGAGGGGAAAAGATAGTGAAAAAAGTGAAGGAGTGGCACTATGGAATATACCAGTATAGCAGATACAGGAATAGAAGCCTCCAGAATCGGCCTCGGCACATGGGCCATTGGCGGAACGATGTGGGGAGGCACTGACGAAAAAACATCGATTGAAACAATCCGCGCCGCTCTTGATCAGGGGATTACACTGATTGACACCGCGCCGGCTTACGGCTTCGGGCAGTCCGAGGAAATCGTCGGAAAGGCAATCAAAGAGTACGGCAAAAGAGACCAGGTGATTCTCGCAACGAAAACGGCTCTGGACTGGAAGAACAACCAGCTGTTCCGCCATGCGAACAGAGCGAGAATTGTAGAGGAAGTTGAGAATTCTTTGAAACGGCTTCAAACAGACTATATTGATCTTTATCAGGTGCATTGGCCCGATCCGCTTGTGCCAATTGAAGAAACGGCTGAAGTCATGAAGGAATTATATGATGCGGGAAAAATCCGGGCGATTGGCGTCAGCAATTTTTCAATTGAGCAAATGGATACATTTCGCGCCGTCGCACCTCTCCATACGATTCAGCCTCCATATAATCTGTTTGAAAAAGAGATGGAAGAGAGTGTCCTTCCTTATGCGAAAGATAACAAGATAACAACATTATTATACGGCAGTTTATGCAGAGGGCTGTTAACAGGCAAAATGACCGAAGAGTATACATTTGAGGGCGATGATCTGCGTAATCACGATCCAAAATTCCAGAAGCCCCGCTTTAAAGAGTATCTTTCTGCTGTCAATCAATTGGATAAGCTGGCGAAGACACGTTATGGAAAATCAGTGATTCACTTGGCTGTCAGATGGATCTTAGATCAGCCGGGAGCGGATATCGCTCTTTGGGGGGCAAGAAAGCCTGGGCAGCTTGAGGCCCTATCTGAGATTACAGGCTGGACGCTGAACAGTGAAGATCAGAAAGATATCAATACTATATTGGAAAATACGATATCAGACCCTGTCGGACCGGAGTTTATGGCCCCGCCGACCAGAGAGGAAATATAACAAAAGCTGAGGACGAATCCTCAGCTTTTTGGCGTTTTAACGGGAGAAATCTTAAAA
>NZ_JAVAXX010000235.1:0-10072 GCF_042709275.1 Bacillus sp. LR_5
AACCTGTTTCTTGTACAGAAACGGGTTTTTATTTTTTATCAAAGAAAAGGAGCCTATCTTAATTGAGGCTCCTTTTATCATTCACTCAGCGTATTGGTCTATGATCTCTTCTAGTACCTCTTTAAGCTCTTCTGCATCTTCAAGCTCTGATTGGCTGAAACGGACGCGTACAAGCTGTTCTCCGTCATTATACATCTCTTCCAGCCATCCTCGCAGTCCTCTGGCCCTGCGGTCGACTTCGAAAATGATTTCTAAACCATTTTCGTCTAAAAGGAAAATAAGCTCTAATTCCTCAAGCATCTGACGATAGTAGCCTGATGTCGGAATGAACTCAAATTCTTGAACGAACGGAAGGCGGCGTTGGAAGTAGGGTGCTTGTTCACAATCTGCTTCGTTAAGACGGAAACCTAGGTTTTCGATTGCTTCCAGCACACTTTCAATCCAAGGGTGCGCTTCAACGAAAATGCGGTCGTGGTCGGATTTATCGATACCGCCTTGTATATCAAGGTCTGTCACCACGGCGACCTCTACTTTCCCTACAGTAATCGGTGTATCAAGAGGGAGGGTGAATGAGAACGGAAATTGATGCTCTTCTCCAGGCTGAATGGTGAATGAACCAGTGACCTGAAAAGAATGAATTGTAGCGTATTTCCGGTGTTCTTCATCGTCTTTTACAATGACGTACCGTGTGTTAAGCTGTAAATCAATATAGCGGATGTCCTGAGAGATTTTCCCGCCTTTGACATGGACAGTTCCCCGTACTTCTTCTCCTGGATAATATGCGTCTTTCTCTAAAATTGTATCTACTTTTGCAGCACCGATACCGGCACTTGCTGCGAGCTTCTTAAAAAATGACATGTTAGATCTTCCCCTTTTTCTTTTTCTCAACAGATATACGTAAGAAGGAAGAAAAAAGATTCATTTGATTCATACTTTTTACCTATTATTCGTCCGGCCTAGGGACAGACTAAGAATACTATTGAAAGCAAAGGAGCGGATTGAAATGGATAAAGAAAGTATGGTTGCTGATGAATTACACAGAATGTTTTTGGCTGGTGAGCTGCAAATCACGGTAGAGGAGGATATAAACAATATTTCCGAAAGGCTGAGAAACGGCGATCTCAGTTTAGACCGATTAAGCGGTGAAGACGCGTTTATAAAAGAAACGGTAAACGAGGCTTTAAGAAGAGTGGAGCAATAAAAGGGAGAGACGGGATCTGAAAGATGAGATTCCGTCTTTTTTTGTGACTTTGTTACAGTTCTCTGCAAGATAAAAGCAAATCGATTTGAAATGGCTTACTCAGGAGCCAGCCTTTTTCCATCAGAAGTTCAGATAGTTCCCCATGCAGATGAACAGCTGCATCTAATTGATCATGCAACGCTGTTCGGAGGTCGGGGTTTGCAGTTTCCGTTATTGCGACAGTGTACTTTTTAATGATGATTTGTATTGTCGTTAAGCAATCAAGAATCATTATAGGTATGATTGGGGTTGAAAAATCGTTCAATGCCTTCACCGCCTGTTAGTGGGTTTTATCTTTTAGATCTTCCTATTGAGAAGTATTTAGCCTTGTTTCATGGATTTATACAAAATGCTATAATGATTAACAAATTTTTTCGGGGAGTGGGATGATGAAACAGATTATTGCGATGGGCGGCGGGGGGTTTTTCGATGGAACCGGAAAATTTGTCCCTCGATCAATATATCATCAATCAATCGGGACGGAAGTCGCCTCGCATTTGTTTTTTGCCGACGGCGAGCGGTGATTCCCAAAACTATATTCAGCGGTTTTATCATGCTTTTCAAACACTGGATTGTGTGCCGTCTCATTTATCCTTATTTAAGCCGCCGACAACAGACTTCATTTCTTTTGTTATGGAAAAGGACGTGATTTATGTTGGCGGGGGAAATACGCGGAATATGCTTGTGCTGTGGAAGGAATGGGGGCTGGATCTTATTCTCAGAGAGGCATGGAAGAACGGGGTGATTTTAGCTGGATTAAGTGCCGGTGCGATCTGCTGGTTTGAAGAAGGAGTGACAGATTCGGCAGGACCGCTGACAAGTATGAAAAGTTTAGGTTTTTTGCAAGGGAGCTTTTGTCCTCATTATGACGGTGAAAAGAACCGGAGGCCGATATACCATCAGTTGATATCTAACGAATTCTTGTGCGATGGCTATGCGGCGGACGATGGAGCGGCTCTCCATTTCATAAATGATCAGCTGTTTCAGACTGTGAGTTCAAGACCGGGTGCAAAGGCATATCGGGTGATGAGGGGTGAACATGAGATTTTTGAAATCCCGCTGCGGGTCAAATATTTGGGTTGAATTAGCTGAATATTTTCTATATTCCTCTTTTTTTTCGATTGGTTTTATGTTAAGATGAGTCCGAAATCAATAGTTACTGGGGGTGCCCGTTTTCGGGCTGAGAGAGAAGGTAAGCTTCTTAACCCTTTGGACCTGATCTGGTTCGTACCAGCGTGGGGAAGTAGAGGAATTGTTTTTATTATTGTCGTGCTGGGCAATAATATGTTTCTTTCTGACTGTAACCGGGTTCATTCACTTGAATCCGGTTTTTTGTGCTGGTTATGGGCTTGATTTTGTCCTTTCAAAAGAAGAGAGGGGAAGGATCAATGATGCAAAACGATTCAGTGCAGCAAGCCAACATTTCCATTATGTCGAGTTTTTCGGGGAGTAAGAAAGTATACGTGGAGGGTTCTTCCTCGGACATCCAAGTGCCGATGAGGGAAATCGCCTTAAGTCCGACGACAGGATCGTTCGGCGAAGAGGAAAACGCGCCTGTGCGTGTCTATGATACAAGCGGACCGTATACTGACCCTGATGTGACCATTAATATTCAAGAAGGATTAAAGCCGCTCCGCCAAAAATGGATCACAGAGCGTAACGATGTGGAAGAATATGAAGGACGGACTATAAAACCAGAAGATAACGGTTATAAAAAGGCAATCCCAAACAAAAGCTACCCAGAACTAAAGCGGAAACCGCTGCGGGCGAAAGCGGGTCAAAATGTCACCCAAATGCATTATGCCAAAAAGGGGATCATTACACCTGAGATGGAGTTTATCGCCATTCGCGAGCATGTATCTCCCGAATTTGTCAGAGGTGAGGTAGCAAGCGGCCGGGCGATCATTCCTTCAAATATTAATCACCCTGAAAGTGAACCGATGATTATTGGCCGGAATTTCCATGTGAAGATTAATGCGAATATCGGGAATTCAGCGGTTACGTCATCAATTGAAGAAGAAGTGGAAAAAATGACGTGGGCCATCCGCTGGGGAGCGGATACGATGATGGATCTATCTACCGGTAAAGATATTCATACGACGCGTGAATGGATTATTCGCAATTGCCCTGTGCCTGTGGGAACTGTTCCGATTTATCAGGCGCTTGAAAAAGTAAACGGCGTAGCGGAGGATTTAACGTGGGAGATTTACCGTGATACGCTGATCGAGCAGGCAGAGCAGGGAGTGGATTATTTTACGATTCACGCGGGTGTTTTGCTGCGGTATGTCCCGCTAACCGCCAAACGGACAACAGGAATTGTGTCACGCGGGGGAGCGATTATGGCACAGTGGTGTCTGGCCCATCATCAGGAAAGCTTTTTGTATACTCATTTTGAAGAAATCTGTGAAATCATGAAAACGTATGATATTGCTTTTTCTCTTGGGGACGGGCTTCGTCCCGGATCAATCGCTGATGCCAATGACGAAGCGCAATTTGCTGAATTAGAGACCCTCGGAGAACTGACGCAAATTGCCTGGAAGCATGATGTTCAGGTGATGATTGAGGGACCGGGGCATGTGCCGATGCATAAAATCAAAGAGAACGTCGATAAACAAATGGACATTTGCAAAGAAGCGCCTTTTTACACATTGGGGCCGCTGACGACAGATATTGCGCCGGGCTATGACCATATTACTTCAGCGATCGGAGCGGCGATGATCGGCTGGTATGGGACAGCAATGCTTTGTTATGTAACGCCGAAGGAGCATTTGGGGCTGCCAAACCGTGATGATGTTCGTGAAGGGGTCATTACATATAAAATTGCTGCGCACGCAGCAGATCTTGCAAAAGGGCATCCCGGAGCGCAAATACGGGATGATGCGTTATCGAAAGCCCGCTTTGAATTCCGTTGGCGAGACCAGTTTAATTTATCTCTTGATCCGGAAAGAGCGCTTGAATATCATGATGAAACACTGCCGGCAGAAGGAGCAAAAACCGCTCATTTCTGTTCAATGTGCGGGCCGAAGTTTTGCAGCATGAGAATTTCTCAGGATATTCGGGATTATGCGAAGGATAAAAAGCTTAGTGAATGGGATGCCATTCAAGAGGGAATGAAAGAAAAAGCTGAAGAATTTGTGAATCAAGGCAGCAAGCTGTATAAATAATAGATTGACAGGCGAAATGGAATACGTTTTAATATAGCTAATAAATATTTCCAGTATTGCTGATCGGGACACCGAAGGCTCTTATCTTTTAGATAAGGGCCTTTTTTGTATGAAAAAGGAGGGATCATTGATGGGAATCAAAAAAGAGAAGGGGAGAAAACGATTTAGGAAGCGAAAAACATATGGGAATCAGATTTTGCCGCTTGATCTTCTGATTGCAAAAAATAAACGAGAGATTATGAACAGCGCGGAGCTTATGGAGGAAATTTATATGAAGATTGATAAGAAGCATACGGCAGTGCGTAACTAAATATAAAAAAACCCGCTAATTACAGCGGGTTTTTACATTTCTATTAAGCATCTTTTTTAATCGGCAATCCAAGGCCTTCTGCCACGCGTTTTCCGTATTCAGGATCCGCTTTGTAGAAATGCTCGATTTGGCGAAGTTTGATTTCTTCTTTTTCTACCGGCTTCATGGCGTTTACGATATTTTCAACAAGGCGGGCACGCTCATCTTCGCTCATTAAACGATAGAGGTCACCGGCTTGTGTGTAGTGGTCGTTGTGATCGTAGCTTACGCTGTCAGCGATCCCTTGTACCGGATATGCTGCTTGTTTATCCTCAGGTGACTCTTTCGGACCGCCGAAGCTGTTAGGCTCGTAATAAACAGATCCGCCGCCGTTATTGTCAAAACGCATTTGTCCGTCACGCTGATAATTGTTCACTTCGTTGCGTGCGCGGTTGATTGGCAGTGCTTGATGGTTTGCACCGACACGGTAGCGGTGTGCATCATGATAAGCAAACAGCCGGCCTTGAAGCATTTTATCTGGAGAAACATCAATACCAGGCACGAGTGTTCCAGGTGAGAATGTCGCTTGTTCTACTTCTGCAAAGTAGTTTTCCGGATTTCTGTCTAGAACCATGCGTCCGACTTCGATTAACGGATAGTCTTTTTGAGACCAAACTTTTGTGACATCAAACGGATCGAAGCGATACGTATTTGCATCTTCTAAAGGCATGATTTGCACATATAGTTTCCATGCAGGGAAATCGCCGTTTTCAATTGCGTTGAAAAGATCTTCTGTATGGTAATCAGGGTTTTCACCGGCAATTTTTGCTGCTGTATTGACATCAAGGTTTTTTACGCCTTGTTCTGTTTTAAAGTGATATTTAATCCATACGCCTTCGCCTTCGGCATTTGTCCATTTGAATGTATGGCTTCCGAAGCCGTGCATGTGGCGAAGTGTTGCAGGAATTCCGCGGTCTGACATCAGAATTGTCACTTGGTGCAGTGATTCTGGTGAAAGTGACCAGAAATCCCATACAGCTGTAGGGTTTTTCAAGTGTGTTTTTGGATCTCTTTTTTGTGTATGGATGAAATCAGGGAACTTAATCGCATCGCGGATGAAGAATACCGGTGTATTGTTACCGACGATGTCGTAGTTTCCTTCTTCAGTATAAAATTTAACAGCAAATCCGCGCGGGTCGCGAACGGTGTCAGCCGAGCCAAGTTCACCGGCAACTGTTGAGAAACGGATGAACAACGGTGTCCGTTTGCCGACTTCAGAAAGGAAAGCGGCTTTCGTGTATTTTGTTACATCATTTGTCACTTCAAAATATCCGTGTGCGCCTGCTCCTTTGGCGTGAACGACACGTTCAGGAACACGTTCTCTGTTGAAATGGGCCAATTTTTCGAGTAAATGTACATCTTGGATTAAAGTTGGTCCGCGAGAACCGGCAGTCATTGAATTTTGATTATCTCCAACCGGAGCGCCCCAGCTAGTTGTCAGTTTATTTGAACTCATGTCATCACCTCTTGAAATTTATAAGAACATAATATCATCTCTAAGTAAAAAGTCAATATTATTTTATAATTATTATAAAATAGTCATTTCTATTAAGGGATATAAAGTATTAAAAATGTTGATAAACCCTTGTCATAACAGCTTATAAGAGAGAAAAAGTTTTTTGAAGAAATGATTTTTTCTTCTCTATTTGCGAATCAAGCAGATTAAGTGATAAACAAGAATGCCAAAAATCTTGTTTGAAAAAATAGTTGACACATCGGAATAGTTTGAATTAACATGATATTCAAACAAAAAACAATTGGGCAGCTGATCGGACCGCCGAAGGCTCTCATCTCTACAACGAACAGAGATGGGGGCCTTTTTGTTTTTGTAGAAGGCGGGGTTGGCAGAAAGAGAGGGATAAAAGTGGCTGTGACCATCAGCATCAAAAAAAAGACCTTCGTTCAAGAGGGCCGCAAAACAACGGTCTTGGAGAACATTCAATTATCAATCGCACCAGGTGAATTTCTTACGCTCATCGGACCTAGCGGGTGCGGAAAAAGCACGCTTTTAAAGATTATTGCGGGGCTTGATTCAGATTATGACGGGAGTGTTGAAATTAACGGACGCAGCGTAACAGCTCCGGGTATTCAGCAAGGATTTATTTTTCAGGAGCACCGCCTCTTTCCATGGCTGACGGTTGAGCAGAATATTGCCGCCGATTTGAACTTGAAAGATCCAACAGTCAAACAGAAGGTGGATGAACTGATTGAGATTGTCAGATTAAAAGGATCGGAGAAAGCATACCCGCGCGAGCTGTCAGGCGGTATGTCACAAAGAGTCGCTATCGCACGGGCTCTTCTGCGGGAGCCTGAGGTCCTGCTTTTAGATGAACCGTTTGGTGCACTCGACGCTTTTACTAGAAAACACCTGCAGGACGTGTTGCTGGATATATGGAGGAGGAAAAAAACAACGATGATTCTCGTGACTCATGATATAGATGAATCTGTTTATTTAGGAAATGAGCTTGCGATCCTTAAGGCTAAACCGGGGAAGATCCATAAGCTGATGCCCATTCATCTGGCGTATCCGCGAAACCGGACGACTCCGGATTTCCAAGCGATCAGACAGAAAGTGCTGTCGGAATTCGAGAAAACAGAAGATCTAGAGTACGCTGAAGGATCAGGGATATAGAAAGGGCGGAAGCAGAAATGAAAAAAGGACTCATTGTATTGGTTACCGTTTTTTTTCTGCTGGCAGGCTGTGGAGCAAATGGAGCCAGCAGTGACAACAAACAATTGAAAGAAATTCGAATCGGTATTCAGCAAAGTTTAAGCCCGCTTTTGATTGCGAAGGAGAAAGGCTGGTTTGAAGATGCATTTGAAAAAGAAGGCATCAAAGTGAAATGGGTGGAGTTTCAAAGCGGTCCGCCCCAATTTGAAGGCCTTGCGGCAGACAAACTTGATTTTTCTCAAGTCGGCAATTCTCCTGTGATCGCTGGACAGGCGGCGGGCATTGACTTTAAAGAAATCGGTTTGTCTCAGGACGGATTGAAAGCAAACGGCATCCTTGTCAATCAAAACAGCGGCATTCAGGACGTCAAGGACTTAAAGGGGAAGAAAATTGCAGTCGCCAAAGGCAGCAGCGGTTTTGATTTTCTGTATAAAGCACTTGATCAAGTGGGGTTGTCAGCTAATGATGTGACGATTATTCAGCTTCAGCCTGATGAAGCGGCCTCTGCGTTTGAAAACGGATCTGTTGATGCCTGGTCCATTTGGGAGCCGTACTTGTCTTTAGAAACAATCAAACACGGAGCAAACATCCTTGTGAACGGGGAAAGTACAGATTTATATTCACCCGGATTTACTTTAGTAAGAACAAAGTTTGCCGAAGAGCACCCGGACGAAGTGGTCCGTTTTCTGAAGGTGTTTAATAAGGCTGTTGTGTGGCAAAAGGAACATCTGGATGAAGCCGCTGACTTGTATGCAGACATTAAAGGTCTCGATAAAAAGGTCGTCGAAAATGTGTTGAAAAATACTGAGCCTCTGAATGAGGTCATCAGTGACGACATTGTGAAAGCACAGCAGGAGACAGCAGATTTTCAATATCGAACGAAGGCGATAGACAAGAAGATTGATGTGAAAGAGGTTGTGGATAACACATTTATTAAAAAAGCGTTAAAGGAAAATTCCTCAGGAGGTGATCAATGATGAAAGCAGAGGCTGCAGGCTCGCTGCCGAAAACGAGTGCGGAAGCGGTGCGAAAAAAGCCCGGAAGGATGAAATACGGCTGGATGAAGGGGCTTTTGCTGCCCGCTGTCATTATCGCCATCTGGCAAATCATCGGCGGCCTTGGGGTAGTGTCCGCTACAGTGCTGCCCACACCCGTTGCGATCGTTCTGACGTTTAAAGAGCTTATTTTGTCCGGTGAGCTGTTCGGTCATCTGCAAATCAGCATCTATCGGGCGGCGCTTGGTTTTTTGCTTGGCGCGGGGCTTGGCTTGATTATCGGGATTTTGGCCGGATTCTCCAAACGGACGGAGCTGTATCTTGATCCGTCATTGCAAATGCTCAGAACCGTTCCCCATCTGGCGGTCACGCCGCTGTTTATTTTATGGTTCGGTTTTGATGAGGTATCCAAAATTTTGCTGATTGCGCTCGGTGCTTTTTTTCCTGTCTATATCAATACATTTAACGGCATCCGCGGAGTTGACGCGAAGCTGTTTGAAGTCGCCCGGGTGCTTGAATTTAAATGGCATCAGCAGATTTCCAAAGTGATATTGCCGGCATCCCTGCCAAATATATTGCTCGGCATTCGCTTATCGCTCGGCATTGCATGGCTTGGACTTGTTGTAGCAGAGCTGATGGGCTCAAGCTCAGGAGTCGGTTATATGATCATGGATGCAAGACAGTTTTCACAAACGAACAAAGTGTTTGCCGGGATTATCATTTTTGCGGTGGTTGGAAAGCTGACGGATTCCTTTGTCAGGCTGCTTGAACGAAAACTGCTAAAGTGGAGAAACAGTTACGAAGGGTAATATACGTAAAGGGGAGATGGATATGGAAATTCTTTGGTTTATACCGACTCATGGAGACGCGAGATATTTAGGATCTGAAAGCGATGGACGGACTGCGGATCATCTTTACTTTAAACAAGTCGCGCAGGCGGCTGACAGGCTGGGATATACGGGTGTTCTTCTGCCGACGGGAAGATCGTGCGAGGACCCATGGCTTACAGCATCGGCTTTGGCAGGAGAAACAAAGGACTTAAAGTTTTTAGTCGCGGTAAGACCCGGTTTAATGCAGCCTTCTCTAGCAGCCAGAATGACATCTACCTTAGACCGCATTTCAGACGGCCGGCTGCTGATCAATGTTGTGGCAGGAGGCGATCCGTACGAGCTGACTGGAGATGGCCTGTTTATCAGCCATGATGAACGCTATGAAGCGACAGAAGAATTTTTAACCGTTTGGCGGAGACTTTTGCAGGGAGAAACGGTTTCCTATGAAGGAAAGCATATAAAAGTGGAAAACAGCAATCTGCTCTTCCCACCGCAGCAAGCGCCGCATCCGCCTATCTATTTCGGAGGATCGTCACAGGCGGGGATTGAAGCTGCCGCAAAGCATACAGACGTGTATTTAACGTGGGGCGAGCCGCCTGAACAAGTAAAAGAAAAGATTGAGAGAGTCAAAAAGCAGGCGGAAAAAGAAGGGAGATCCGTTCGATTCGGCATTAGGCTGCATGTCATTGCCCGTGAAACCGAACAAGAGGCGTGGGAAGCGGCTGAGCGCTTGATCAGCCACTTGGATGATGACACCATTGCCAAAGCGCAGGCAGCTTTGAGCCGTTACGATTCTTCAGGCCAGCAGCGGATGGCGGTCCTT
>NZ_JAVAXX010000236.1:0-10061 GCF_042709275.1 Bacillus sp. LR_5
TTTTGCCTCTTGCTGGCCAACACTATCTCGCGCCTGCTGCTCCCAATAATCCCGCTGCAGCCTTTCTTTTGCAATCGTAAACATGAGATTCACGGTGAGCGCTCCTTTCTGTTAAAAGGTGGTGATTGATCGTGTTTGCCCTATCTAATATACTCTTTTCCTGTCTTTCCTATGCGCTAAACAAAAAAAGATCCTTTGCCCTTAGCGGCAAAGGATTTTTTTCTTATTTATAAGTTACAAGGAAGTATTTTTTCTTCCCGCGGCGCAGGACAGTAAATTGGCCTTCGATGCGGTCTTCTTCCGATAAGATATAATTTATTTCCGTCTGGCGTTCGCCGTTAATGTAAACAGCTCCGTTTTGAATGTCTTCACGGGCTTGGCGTTTAGATGGAGATAATTTAGATTGCACCAATACATCTACAAGTGATAGCTCTTGGCTGCTGTCAGCTTCCATAGATGGAACATCTTTAAAGCCGACTTTTACGTCTTGGGCAGAAAGCTCTTTAATATTTCCGCTGAACAGCGCTTGGGAAATGTTGATAGCTTGCTCAAGCGCCTCACGTCCATGAACGAGCGCTGTCACTTCTTCTGCCAGGCGTTTTTGCGCTTCACGCTTTTCAGGCGCCGTTTCTGTTTTCTCAGCGTATGCTTCAATTTCCTCTTTTGATAGGAACGTAAAGTATTTTAAGTATTTCACAACGTCACGGTCATCTGTGTTGATCCAGAATTGATAGAATTCATACGGCGATGTTTTTTCCTTATCAAGCCAGATAGCGCCGCCTTCCGTTTTGCCGAACTTCGTGCCGTCTGCTTTTGTGACAAGCGGAATGGTAAGGCCGAACGCTTTTGCTCCTTCTTCTTCTGATTTTCTGATCAGTTCAAGACCAGCTGTGATGTTGCCCCACTGATCGCTTCCGCCGATTTGCAGCTTACAGTTTTTGTCTCTGTACAGATTTAAGAAATCATAAGATTGAAGAATCATGTAGCTGAATTCCGTGTATGAAATGCCTGATTCAATTCTTGAGCTGACCGTGTCTTTTGCCAGCATGTAATTGATGCCGAAGTTTTTACCGACATCACGAAGGAAGTCGATCACATTCATTTTGCCGATCCAGTCAAAGTTGTTCGCGATGACAGCAGGATTTTCTGCAGCATCAAAATCCAGAAATCTGGACAGTTGGTTTTTGATTTTTTGGGACCATTCGGATACGATGTCAGCAGTATTTAATGTACGCTCCGCTTTTTTTCCGCTCGGATCGCCAATAAGGCCCGTCGCGCCGCCCACAAGCGCAATCGGATGATGCCCCGCAAGCTGGAAACGGCGAAGTGTTAAAATAGGCAGCAGGTGTCCGATATGCAAGCTGTCTGCTGTTGGATCAAAGCCTGAGTACAGGCGGATTTTTTCTTCATTCAGCTGTTTATTTAATCCCTCTTCATCCGTCATTTGCTGAATCAATCCGCGGAAGGATAAGTCTTCAAGTAAGTTTGTCATGAGATAAAGCTCCTTTTTTGTTAAAATAAAAACGCCCCTTCGTTTACACGAAGGGACGATTAATTATCGCGGTACCACCCTACTAATAAGAGAATGCAAAACATTCGCCTTATCACTTTGCCTGATAACGGATCAGGTCCGTTCTTTCACTACTGAAAGCCTGGCCGGCTTTGTTTGCAAAAGCGGTTCATGAGTGTATTCGAGATATCCGTCTGTGCTGATTTTCACCGGCCATCAGCTCTCTGGAACGTAAGGATATTCTACTTGTCTCAATCTTTACCTTTTCATATGAAGCTATATCATTTTTAACATAAATAAAATCCCGTGTCAACGTCGCCTTTTAATCCTCCATCGTTGATAGATCTCCAGCCGGCAGATTGAGCTCCCACGCCTTCAGCACGCGTCTCATGATCTTTCCGCTCCGGGTTTTCGGAAGCTTATCTTTAAATTCAATTTCACGCGGAGCCGCATGGGCTGCAAGACCCTGTTTCACAAATAGGCGGATCTCTTCTTTCAGTTTATCGGACGGCTCAAACCCTTCTCTGAGTGCGATAAAAGCTTTAATGATTTCTCCCCGCACCGGATCAGGCTTTCCGATCACGCCTGCTTCTGCAATGGCCGGATGTTCGACAAGCTTGCTTTCCACTTCAAATGGGCCGACGCGCTCACCGGAGGTCATTATGACGTCATCAACTCTGCCTTGGAACCAGAAATACCCTTCATCATCCATATAAGCAGAATCACCAGACACATACCAGCCGCCCGGCATGAAATACGATTCGTACTTTTCAGGGTTATTCCAAATGGTATGCATCATGGAAGGCCAGCCCTTTTTAATGGCGAGATTGCCCATTCGGTACGGAGGAAGCTCGTTGCCCTGATTGTCAACGATTGCTGCCTCCACACCGGGAATCGGCTTACCCATTGAGCCTGGTTTGATATCCATGCAAGGATAGTTGCAGATGAGCTGACTGCCCGTTTCTGTCATCCACCATGTATCATGGATTCGCTTGTTAAAGACTTTGTGTCCCCATCTGATGACTTCTGGATTTAACGGTTCACCGACACTGAGCACATGCCGGAGTGATGTTAAATCATATTTTGCAGCCATCTCATCTCCTGCTCCCATCAGCATTCGAAACGCGGTCGGCGCGCTGTACCAGACGTTGACGCCAAGCTGCTCAATCGTTCCATACCAGCTTTCCGGGCTGAAACGGCCGCCAACGATGACATTTGTCGCTCCATTCAGCCACGGTGCAAAAATGCCGTATACCGTACCTGTCACCCAGCCCGGATCAGCTGTGCACCAGTAAATGTCTTCTTCCTTTAAATCAAGGACCCACTTTCCTGTCTGGTATTGCTGAATCATCGCTTCATGGACATGAAGCACACCCTTTGGCGTTCCAGTGGACCCAGATGTATAGTGAAGCAGATAGCCGTCTTTTTTGTCCATCCATTCGATATCCAATCTTGTGCTCTCCTGTTTTGCCGCTTCATCATAACTAATGATGTTTGTGCCGCTCTCAGCCTCTCCGCCGACTACGAATATATGCTGTAAGTGAGGCAGTTTGTCAGCCGGTATTCTTTCCAGCAGCTCAGGCGTTGTGACAACAACCTTCGCCTCGCTGTTTTCAAGCCGGTCCTTCACCGCTCCCTCCATAAATGCTTCGAACAGCGGCCCGGCGATGGCACCAATTTTGATAGCGCCAAGCATAATAAAATAAAGCTCGGGTGATCTCGGCATAAAGATAAAAACGCGGTCCCCTTTTTCCACATCTCCATACCGTTTCAGCACATTCCCGGCTCTGTTTGATTCTTCCTTCATTTCTTTAAATGTGTATTTTTCATCCCGGTTTGCGTCTTTATAATAAAGCGCTACTTTGTTTTTTCGAAACGATTCGGCATGACGGTCAATCGCTTCATACGCCGCATTTAGTTTCCCTGTCTCATGCCAGGAGAAATGTTTCTCTGCCTCGGCCCAATCAAAATGCCGGTACGTTTCTTCATAATTTTTTAAATGATGATCCCCTTCCACTGCTGGTAACGCTTTCAAATTCATGCCCAAACATCCCCCTTTGCTGAAGTTGTCACATTTATTATAGTATATATTCATATTCTTCTCAATTTTTAAAATATAAACCATATTGAAAACGCTTTATAATTTGTTATTCTTAAAGAAGGCATGTATTTTTATAAGAATTGATGGGACGGTGGATCAGTGGAACATCATAAAACATACCATTCAGCAAACATCAAAACAGCAACCGGCTCCTTACTGATAGAAGGGCCTGTCTCTCCAGAGGATTTAGCAGGTTACGAGTTTCATAACGATTTAACCGCATTTCGCCCGCCCCGTGAGCAGCATGAAGCACTAGTCGATATTGCAGGCCTTCCCGAGGGACGCATTATTATTGCCAGAGATGGCCGAACCATTGTCGGCTATGTGACGTATTTATATCCTGACCCGCTCGAAAGATGGTCTGAAGGAAATATGGAGGATTTGCTTGAGCTCGGTGCCATCGAGGTTGCGCCGGCCTATCGGGGATGTTCTGTCGGAAAGACGCTTCTGACCGTCAGCATGATGGATGAACAAATGGAAAACTACATCGTGATGACGACGGAATATTACTGGCATTGGGATTTAAAAGGGATGAAAAAAGATGTGTGGGAATACAGAAAGATTATGGAAAAGATGATGAATGCAGGCGGATTGGTCTGGTTTGCAACGGATGAGCCGGAGATCAGCTCCCACCCTGCAAACTGTCTGATGGCCCGCATCGGAAAAAACGTCAGCCAAGAATCAATTGAACAATTTGACAGGCTCCGTTTTTATCATCGTTATATGTATTAACTGACACTGACAAAGGGGAAAAAATAATGATTGTTGAGCAAATCATGAAAAGGGATGTCATTACATTAACGAAGATGGATACGCTTGAAACAGCAATATGCAAACTGAAGGAGTTCCATATCAGGCATCTGCCTGTTGTAGACGAAGACCGCCATGTGATCGGCATGATTACAGACAGAGACATGAAACAGGCCAGCCCGAGTATTTTTGAAGAAAGCAAACGGAGCCGATTTCTCACACGAAGCGTAGATTCAATTATGAAAAAAGATATCGTCTGCGCCCACCCGTTAGATTTTGTCGAAGAAATATCTGCTGTGTTCTACGAGCATGGAATCGGCTGTCTCCCAGTGGTGCAGCATCAAAAATTAGTAGGCATTTTGACAAAAACCGATTTGCTGCGGACGTTTGTCAAATTGACAGGCGCTGACCAGCCGGGATCGCAAATCGAAATAAAAGTAAACGACATCACCAAAAGCCTCGCGGAGATCAGCAGTCTTTGCCAAGACCTTCAAGTGAAAATATTAAGCGTGCTTGTTTATCCGCATGATGATCCCGGTGTAAAAGTGCTTGTCTTCCGTGTAAAAACGATGAATCCGCTGCCGTTTTTGCAGGCATTACAAAGAAATGGGCACCACGTCATATGGCCGTCAGAGCAAAGGGATCTGCTATGAGAGACAGTGTATTTATCTATTCCCCATCGTATCAAACCTATATGTTTCATCAAGAACATCCATTTAATCAGCAGCGGGTTCTGTTAACATACGATTTGCTCAAAATGATCAATGCCTTTGATGATGGAGACATTATCAGTCCCAGACTCGCGGAAGAAGAGGAGCTCGCTCTTGTCCATACGGACGATTACATTCAGGCGGTCAAGCTTGCGGGCGCGGGAAAGCTTCCCGCTGAAGAAGGAGAAAGCTACGGGCTCGGCACAGAAGATACACCTGTCTTTGCCGGCATGCACGAAGCGGCATCACTCTTAGTCGGCGGCACCTTAACGGCCGCAGACTGGGTGATGTCAGGACAAGCCCTGCATGCCGCCAACCTTGGAGGAGGCCTACATCACGGCTTTCGGGGAAGAGCTTCAGGGTTTTGCATATACAACGACAGCGCTGTGGCGATTCAATATATCCAGAAAAAATACAGAGCCAGGGTGCTTTATATTGATACGGACGCCCACCATGGAGACGGTGTGCAATTTACGTTTTACGATAACCCTGACGTATGCACGCTGTCCATTCATGAGACAGGAAGGTATTTATTCCCCGGAACCGGCCAGATTCAGGAAAAAGGCAGCGGAAAAGGATATGGCTATTCCTTTAATATCCCGCTTGACGCTTTTACAGAGGATGATTCTTTTCTTGAGGCTTACCAGACAGCGGCTTCCGAAGTAGCCGCTTATTTCCATCCGGATGTCATTATCAGCCAAAACGGCGCCGATGCCCATTACTATGACCCGCTGACGCATTTATCTGCAACAATCAACATATACGAAGAAATTCCCCGGCTTGCACACACTTTAGCGCACCAGTATTGCGAAGGAAGATGGATTGCAGTGGGAGGCGGCGGCTATGATATTTGGCGTGTTGTGCCCCGTGCCTGGGCCAGGATATGGCTTGAGATGAAGGGAATTGATCCGGGAGACGATATCCCGCCGGAATGGATCGCTAAATGGCAAAAACAATGCCCCGTCACCCTTCCGTCCACCTGGAGAGATCCAGCCGATTTATATCCTCCGATTCCCCGCAAGCCAGAAATTACAGAAAAAAATGCACAAACCGTCAGCAAAGCATTATATGCGATACGATCTGAGCAGCAGCAAAGAACAAAATAAAAAACGACCTTTACAAAGAGGTCGTTTTTTATTTTTTGATGACGATTTCCACACGCCGGTTTTCCTTCATGTGTTCGTTTGTCTTGTTATCCTTTACAGGCTTTGTATCTGCATAACCGACAGCGATAAAGCGCTTGGAGGGAAGTTTTTCTTTTGATGTGAAATATTGAATAACTCCGCTCGCCCGCGCTGCCGACAGCTCCCAGTTAGACGGGTATCGGTATGTCGAAATGTTTCGGCTGTCTGTATGGCCCTCCACCTGAATGTCATTTGGAATGGTTTGAAGAAGAACAGCAATTTGGTGAAGAAGTGTTTCAGCATTTTTCAGCACCTTTGCCTCACCTGAATCAAACAGCACAGCCTCCTGCAGAACGAGCACGACACCGCGTTCATCCCGTTTGGCTGTCATTTGGGTCTTCAAATGATTGTCTTTTATATATGTATTTACTTTCTTGAGAAGCTGATCCTGCTGATCCTCTTGCTTCTTCGCATCGGCTGGCGAGGTATCCTTTTTTTCTATGGACGTTTGGCCCGGCTGGAGCCCGCCGCCTTCCTTTTGGATCGAATCAACTGCAGCTTTAAATTTTTGCAGATCGATTTGGGACATGGAAAAAAGTAAAATAAAGAACACAAGGATCAAAGTGATCAAATCTGAAAAGGTGACCATCCAGTTTGGTGAAGAATGGCTGTTTTTCCCGCTTCCATTCCTTCTTTCAAAACGTTCTCTTCTAAGCTTCATGTACAGATCCCTTTTTTGTTTTTACTTGATTTGTCTGCTTCTGCCATTCTTCCCGAGAGCTGAAAACGACAAGCTGGCTTTCGAGATTGCGCGGGTTTTTTCCGGATTGGATTCCGATAATACCTTCCACCATTACCTGCTTGATGAAGATTTCACTTTCTGTTTTTTCTTCGAGCTTAGCAGCAATCGGGTTGAAGACCATGTTTGCCAGTAATGAACCGTATAAGGTCGTCAGAAGCGCAACGGCCATATTCGGTCCAAGCATATGTGGATCATTTAAGTTTTTGAGCATCAACACGAGCCCGACGAGTGTTCCGATCATTCCCCATGCCGGAGCGAATTCCCCCGCTTTTTCAAAAACACGCCGTCCTTTGCGGTGCCGTTCCTCCATTGCTGCGATTTCTGAATCCATGACGAGCCGAATCGTTTCTTCATCCCAGCCGTCAATCGCTAAAAGCAGCCCTTTTTTCAAGAACGGATCTTTGATTTCCCGAGCCTGATCATCCAATGATAAAAGCCCATGTTTACGCGCGTGATCGGAAAGAGAGACAAAGGTTTTCACAAGATCTTTCACATTGTCTTCCTGGCGGATAAATGCCTGCTTTAACACAGAGGGCGCTTTTTTCAGATCTCTCGGCGGAAAACTGATAAAAACAGCGGCGCATAGTCCCCCTGTTACGATGAAGAAAGAGGTCAGATCAAGAAAAGAGCGGAAACCGCTTACTCCCGATCCCGAGATAATCCCGATAACAATAATAATCGTCCCTAACACAAAACCAACAGGTGTAAGATAATCAAAACGTTTCATCATTTCTCCCCATGAAAAAAGCAAGAATTCACCTTAGAGGTGAAGCTTGCTCTCTTGTTTTTCTTATGACTTGGTTGACTTTCTTAGCTCTATACGGTGCGGCAGTTCGACGATATGCTCTTCAACCGGCTCTTTATTCATGAGCTTCGTCAACAGTCTCATCGCAACGGCACCAATATCATATGTCGGCTGAACAACCGTTGAAAGCTGAGGACGAACCATGAGGCTTAATCTCGTATTGTCAAAGCCGATAATCTCTAGGTCCTCAGGAATGGATAGGCCTTGATCCTGAGCCGCATGGATAATGCCGAGTGCCATTTCATCAGTTGCAGAAAGAATGGCTGTCGGTTTTTTGTCAAGGCTCATCAGATGCTGCAGCGCTTCAAGTCCGGAATCATATGTGTAATCCCCTTCAGCGACAAATTGTTCATTAAACGGCAGGTTCGCGTCTTCAAACGCACGTTTGTAGCCTTGCAGTTTTTTTGAACGGTTGATCGGTTCTGTCATAGGACCGGATACGAATGCGATATCTGTATGCCCTTTATCAACCAATAACTTCACTGCATCATAAATCGCCTGTTCGTAATCGATGGCGACTGACGGTGTTTCCTCCTGCTCTTCTACAGAAGCGGCAAGTACGATCGGCACTGGGGAACGCTTAAATTCCGCAACATGCTCGTCCGTAATGTTTCCGCCCATAAACACGATGCCGTCCACTTGTTTGCCGAGCATTGTGTTTAACAGGTGCAGCTCTTTCTCCATGTTTTGGTCAGAGTTGCTCAAAATAATGTTGTATTTATACATTGTCGCGATATCTTCAATTCCGCGAGCAAGCTCTGAATAGAAAATGCTTGAGATATCGGGAATGATGACACCTACAGTTGTTGTTTTTTTGCTTGCCAGCCCTCTTGCCACCGCGTTTGGACGGTAGCCGAGACGGTCAATGGCTTCTAAGACTTTTTTCCGCGTTGTCGGTTTTACATTCGGGTTGCCGTTCACGACACGGGAAACGGTTGCCATGCTTACATTAGCTTCTCTCGCTACGTCGTAGATCGTAATATTGCTCATCCTAAAACCACTCCTTTTACTGGATACACTTATCCTTATCTATAGCATAAACACTTTATGTAGAGAAATGTCATAATGTCCGAAATTATGTCGTTTATGATTTGTAAGCGTAAGTCAGTAGTGTACATTATTTTTCATTATTCATCAAATTTAAATACTTCTCATGAAATTATACACGTTTTTATAGATGATGAAAACGTATACTTGGATTTTATAACTAATTAAACGAGAAAGCATAAAAAAAGGCCGCAGACGCGGCCTTTTGGATTGTTCAATTAAGCGTTGACTTTTACCATAGGTTTCAGTTCATTCAGCCATTTTTCGAATTCAGGAATCGCCATTTGCTGAGCAGAGTCAGATAGTGCGACTGACGGATCAGGGTGAACCTCAGCCATTACGCCGTCTGCACCGATCGCTAAAGCAGCTTTAGCTGTCGGAAGCAAGAGGTCGCGGCGGCCAGTTGAATGCGTAACATCAACAAAGACAGGCAAATGCGTTTCTTGTTTCAAAATCGGCACGGCAGAAATATCCAGTGTATTTCTTGTTGCTGTTTCGTATGTTCTGATACCGCGCTCACAAAGGATAATTTGGTCATTTCCTTGTGACATGATGTATTCAGCAGCATTGATGAATTCAGAGATCGTTGCAGCAAGTCCGCGCTTTAGAAGCACTGGCTTTTTCACTGCGCCGGCCGCTTTCAGCAACTCGAAGTTTTGCATATTGCGCGCTCCGATTTGAATGACATCAATGTAGTCCAGCGCTTCTTCGATATGAGCCGGAGTTACGATTTCACTGATCACTGCCAAATCAAATTCGTCCGCTACACGTTTTAAGATTTGAAGGCCTTCAACACCAAGCCCTTGGAAATCGTATGGGCTCGTACGAGGCTTAAAGGCTCCTCCGCGCAAAATTTTAATTCCTTGTTTTTTCGCAGCTGCAGCCACTTCAGCCACCTGCTCGTAGCTCTCTACCGCACATGGGCCGACAATGAATCTTTGCTGGCCGTCCCCGATTTTTTCACCTTTGATATCTACAATTGTATCTTCAGGTTTTTTCTTACGGGAGACAAGCAGCGCTTTGCTGTGATCTTCTTCCTGAAGCTCTAAACCGGCTTTGAATATCTCTTTAAAAATGTGCTGGATGGTAGAATTTTCGAACGGCCCGTCATTGTTTTCAATGATATTGTTTAACATTGTGCGTTCTCTGACAGGATCAAATCGGTTAACACCCTGTGCTTCCTTCGCTTTACCGATCTCTTTTACAACATTT
>NZ_JAVAXX010000237.1:0-10044 GCF_042709275.1 Bacillus sp. LR_5
AATCTATAGATGTAAACGGTTACATAAACAAGGAGGAGCTGTTTTGGCTACAATTAAAGATGTCGCCGGAGCGGCGGGCGTTTCAGTTGCGACGGTTTCTCGCGTCCTGAATGATAATGGCTATGTACACGAAGAAACGCGAACGCGTGTCATAGCGGCGATGGCGAAGCTGAACTATTACCCGAATGAAGTCGCCAGATCTCTATATAAAAGAGAATCCCGACTGATCGGACTTTTGCTCCCGGATATCACAAACCCTTTCTTCCCCCAGCTTGCCCGCGGTGCGGAGGATGAATTGAACCGGGAAGGCTATCGTCTTATTTTCGGCAACAGTGACGAGGAATTGAAAAAAGAACTTGAATACCTTCAAACCTTTAAGCAAAATCATGTCGCAGGCATTATTGCCGCAACAAATTACCCGGATCTCGAGGAATACAGCGGCATGAATTATCCAGTTGTTTTTCTGGACAGAACACTGGAAGGGGCTCCTTCTGTGTCCAGTGACGGCTATACAGGAGGAAAGTTAGCCGCCCAGGCTATCATTCACGGAAAAAGCCAGCGCATTACGCTCTTGAGAGGACCCGCTCACCTGCCGACCGCTCAAGACCGCTTTAACGGCGCTTTGGAAATCTTAAAGCAGGCTGAAGTTGATTTTCAGGTCATTGAGACGGCTTCATTTTCAATTAAAGATGCACAATCAATGGCGAAGGAGCTGTTTGCCGCTTATCCAGCGACAGATGGTGTGATCGCGAGTAATGATATTCAAGCCGCTGCCGTTTTACATGAAGCATTGCGGCGCGGAAAAAATGTGCCGGAGGACATTCAAATTATCGGCTATGATGACATTCCACAAAGCGGACTTCTGTTCCCGCCACTTTCTACAATTAAACAGCCCGCATATGATATGGGGAAAGAAGCTGCCAAACTGCTTTTGGGTATCATCAAAAAACAGCCGCTGGCAGAAACGGCAATTCAAATGCCTGTCACCTATATAGGAAGAAAGACGACAAGAAAGGAAGATTAAGATGCGTAATATTTGTGTGATTGGTAGCTGTTCTATGGATTTAGTGGTCACCTCGGACAAACGCCCAAAAGCCGGTGAAACGATTCTTGGCACGTCATTTCAGACTGTGCCGGGCGGCAAAGGAGCAAATCAGGCCGTTGCCGCAGCCAGGCTTGGGGCGCAAGTGTTTATGGTCGGCAAGGTTGGAGACGATCATTATGGAACAGCTATTTTGAATAATCTCAAAGCTAACGGCGTTCGCACTGACTATATGGAACCGGTTACACATACGGAAAGCGGAACCGCTCATATTGTGCTTGCTGAAGGCGACAACAGCATTGTCGTTGTCAAAGGCGCGAACGATGACATCACCCCAGCGTATGCGTTAAACGCGCTCGAACAGATTGAAAAGGTCGATATGGTGCTGATTCAGCAGGAAATCCCAGAAGAAACGGTTGATGAGGTGTGCAAATACTGCCATTCTCATGATATCCCGATCATACTAAACCCAGCACCGGCCCGCCCGCTCAAGCAGGAAACAATTGATCACGCTACCTATCTGACGCCGAATGAACACGAGGCTTCAATTTTATTCCCTGAGCTTACCATTTCTGAAGCTCTTGCGCTTTATCCGGCAAAGCTCTTTATTACGGAAGGAAAACAAGGCGTCCGCTATTCGGCTGGCAGCAAAGAGGTGCTCATCCCGTCCTTCCCTGTAGAGCCCGTTGATACAACCGGAGCCGGTGATACGTTTAACGCAGCATTTGCCGTGGCCCTGGCTGAGGGAAAAGACATTGAAGTCGCATTGCGGTTTGCCAATCGTGCCGCTTCCCTTTCTGTCTGCTCCTTCGGTGCCCAAGGCGGAATGCCGACAAGAAATAAAGTAGAGGAGCTGCTGTCATGAAAAAACACGGTATACTGAACAGCCATCTTGCCAAGATTTTAGCCGACCTTGGCCACACTGATAAAATTGTCATCGCGGATGCCGGACTGCCGGTTCCTGACGGCGTTTTGAAAATTGATCTTTCACTGAAGCCGGGTCTTCCGGCTTTCCAAGATACAGCGGCAGTGCTCGCTGATGAGATGGTCATCGAAAAAGTCATTGCTGCAGCTGAAATAAAAGCATCCAATCAGGAGAATGCGAAATTTCTAGAAAATCTTTTCTCTGAACAAGAGATTGAATACCTTTCTCACGAGGAGTTTAAGCTGCTGACAAAAGACGCAAAGGCAGTCATAAGAACAGGAGAATTCACACCATATGCCAACTGCATCCTGCAGGCAGGTGTACTTTTCTAGAAAGGAGGATGAAACATGCAGATTGAAATGAAAGACATTCATAAAGCATTCGGAAAAAATCAGGTGCTGTCAGGCGTTTCCTTTCAGCTCATGCCTGGCGAGGTTCACGCATTAATGGGAGAAAACGGCGCCGGCAAGTCCACGCTTATGAACATTTTGACAGGCCTGCACAAAGCAGATAAAGGTCAAATCAGCATAAACGGAAACGAAACGTATTTTTCCAATCCGAAAGAAGCGGAACAGCATGGAATAGCCTTTATCCATCAGGAATTGAATATCTGGCCGGAAATGACCGTTCTTGAGAATCTATTTATCGGTAAAGAGATATCCTCCAAGCTGGGCGTCTTACAAACAAGAAAAATGAAAGCGCTAGCAAAAGAGCAATTTGACAAACTCTCCGTCTCTCTTTCTCTTGATCAAGAAGCCGGCGAATGTTCCGTCGGACAGCAGCAAATGATCGAAATCGCAAAAGCGCTTATGACAAATGCCGAGGTCATCATTATGGATGAACCGACGGCAGCGTTGACTGAACGTGAAATTAGCAAGCTCTTTGAGGTCATTACAGCGTTAAAAAAGAACGGCGTCTCCATTGTCTATATTTCGCATCGCATGGAAGAAATTTTTGCGATTTGCGACAGAATTACCATCATGCGTGATGGAAAAACGGTAGATACAACAAACATCTCAGAAACTGATTTTGATGAAGTCGTCAAAAAAATGGTCGGACGGGAGCTGACTGAACGATATCCAAAACGCACTCCTTCTCTCGGTGACAAAGTATTCGAGGTGAAAAATGCCTCCGTAAAAGGGAGTTTTGAGGATGTCAGCTTTTATGTTCGTTCCGGTGAGATCGTCGGTGTTTCAGGATTAATGGGAGCCGGCCGGACAGAAATGATGAGAGCGCTGTTCGGCGTTGACAGGCTGGACACGGGTGAGATATGGATCGCTGGGAAAAAAACGGCTATTAAGAACCCGCAGGAAGCCGTGAAAAAAGGTCTCGGCTTTATTACAGAGAATCGCAAGGATGAAGGGCTCCTGCTCGACACCTCGATCCGCGAAAATATTGCCCTGCCCAATCTGTCCAGCTTCTCACCAAAGGGTCTCATTGATCATAAGCGGGAGGCTGAATTTGTCGATCTGTTAATCAAACGCCTCACTATCAAAACAGCATCACCGGAAACGCACGCACGCCATTTATCAGGAGGAAACCAGCAAAAAGTGGTGATAGCCAAGTGGATCGGCATCGGACCGAAAGTGCTTATCTTGGATGAGCCAACCAGAGGTGTGGATGTTGGCGCCAAACGAGAGATTTATACGCTGATGAATGAGCTGACCGAACGCGGCGTCGCTATCATCATGGTGTCATCAGAGCTTCCTGAAATTCTGGGAATGAGCGATCGGATTATCGTTGTTCATGAAGGCAGAATCAGCGGCGAAATCCATGCGCGAGAAGCAACACAAGAACGAATTATGACACTTGCCACGGGAGGGCGGTAATATGAAAACGGAACAACTGCAAACAGAACAAAAACGGATTCACTTCGACGGAGTCATGCAAAAACTCGGCCCGTTTCTTGGTTTATTTATTCTCGTTATCATTGTATCTATTTTAAATCCCAGCTTTCTTGAACCGCTGAATATTTTAAACCTGCTTCGCCAGGTCGCCATTAACGGATTAATCGCGTTCGGGATGACCTTTGTCATTTTGACAGGCGGCATTGATCTTTCTGTCGGCGCTATTCTTGCCCTGTCCAGTGCTTTAGTTGCGGGGATGATTGTGTCCGGTGTCGATCCGGTTCTCGCGATCATCCTTGGCTGTATCATTGGTGCCGTACTAGGCATGATCAACGGATTATTGATTACTAAAGGAAAAATGGCGCCCTTTATCGCCACGCTTGCGACCATGACTGTGTTTCGCGGACTGACGCTAGTGTATACAGATGGAAATCCGATTACCGGACTTGGCACAAACTACGCTTTTCAGATGTTCGGACGCGGTTACTTTTTAGGCATTCCTGTACCGGCAATTACGATGGTTCTTGCCTTTGTCATCCTTTGGGTGCTTCTTCATAAAACACCATTCGGACGCCGAACGTACGCTATCGGCGGCAACGAAAAAGCCGCGCTCATTTCAGGCATCAAAGTGACGCGCGTGAAAGTGATGATCTATTCTTTAGCCGGGCTTTTATCCGCTCTTGGAGGTGCCATATTGACTTCCCGCCTGCATTCGGCCCAGCCGACTGCGGGAGAATCGTACGAACTTGATGCTATCGCGGCAGTCGTCTTAGGAGGGACAAGTCTTTCTGGCGGCCGCGGACGCATTGTCGGCACTTTGATCGGGGTCCTGATCATCGGCACACTTAATAACGGGCTTAATCTGCTTGGCGTTTCATCATTTTAT
This sequence comes from Bacillus sp. LR_5, assembly GCF_042709275.1. Classification (NCBI taxonomy): domain Bacteria; kingdom Bacillati; phylum Bacillota; class Bacilli; order Caryophanales; family Bacillaceae; genus Bacillus; species Bacillus sp. LR_5. Next base: position 4,701 of record NZ_JAVAXX010000237.1, read on the forward strand.
CAGCTGGTTGTCAAAGGGATTGTTATCTTAATTGCGGTATTATTAGACCGCAAGAAGTCAGCTTAGGAGGGTTTTCACATGAAAAAGGCTGTATCCGTCATTTTAACGTTATCATTATTTTTGTTAACCGCCTGTTCGCTTGAGCCTCCCCAATGGGCAAAGCCGTCAAACTCGGGGAACAAAAAGGAATTCACCATTGGCTTGTCCGTCTCAACACTTAATAATCCTTTTTTTGTCTCATTAAAAAAGGGTATCGAAAAAGAAGCTAAAAAACGGGGAATGAAAGTCATCATTGTTGATGCACAAAATGATTCATCGAAACAGACGAGTGACGTGGAAGATTTAATTCAGCAAGGTGTTGATGCATTATTAATCAACCCGACTGATTCTTCGGCGATCTCAACGGCAGTAGAATCTGCAAACGCAGTCGGTGTGCCCGTCGTAACAATCGATCGATCTGCCGAACAAGGAAAAGTTGAAACCCTCGTTGCTTCCGATAATGTAAAAGGCGGTGAAATGGCCGCGGCGTTTATTGCCGACAAACTTGGAAAAGGAGCAAAGGTGGCAGAGCTTGAAGGCGTCCCCGGCGCATCTGCCACACGGGAACGCGGCTCAGGATTCCATAACATCGCAGACCAAAAACTCCAAGTTGTCACAAAACAATCAGCTGACTTTGACCGCACGAAAGGCCTGACTGTCATGGAAAACCTGCTGCAGGGACATCCTGATATCCAAGCTGTTTTTGCTCACAACGATGAAATGGCGCTCGGTGCTCTCGAGGCAATTAACAGCTCGGGGAAAGACATATTGGTGATCGGTTTTGACGGCAATAAAGATGCGCTCGCTTCCATTAAAAACGGAAAGCTGTCAGCCACCGTCGCTCAGCAGCCTGAATTAATCGGTAAATTGGCTACAGAAGCAGCAGATGATATTTTGCACGGGAAAAAAGTGCAAAAAACAATATCCGCGCCTCTCAAACTAGAAACACAAAAATAATTGTCTGATGTTTAGGAACCTGCGATAACGTGAATAGAGATATAGAATGAATTATTTCTCTTACGTGAGGAGAGGAACGGCATGAACAAACCAACAAAACTATTTTCAACATTAGCACTTGCGGCTGGAATGACTGCGGCGGCTGCTGGCGGCGCTGGCACGATCCATGCTCAACAGCCAGAAACAACGGTAAGCATTGATGATTTATACAGTTATCCGATTGATTCTTATTTGGTATCAGCAGAGGCTCTAAATGTCAGAACGAAGGCTTCCGCATCAAGCCAAAAAGCCGATACGCTGCACTTAGGAGATAGCCTAAAGCTGATTTCCTTCTCAAATGCTGACTGGGCAAAGGTTCAGTATAAAAACGGAAAAATAGGATTTGTATCCACTCATTACATTGTTAAAGCAGCGACAACGGTAAAAACCAAAACAAAAACAAAAGTATATACATCCGCTGATGGAAAGAGCATTAAGACTCTTCCAGCAGACACAAGCGTTTCTTTTTTAGGCTGGAGTAAAACGAATAAAGGCGGTTTTGATTTTGATTGGGTATTCGTTGATTACGGCGGTGCGACAGGTTATATGAAAACAAAGGATTTACACATGACAAAATAACTGAGAGGGATTCCGCATAAATGCGGAATCCCTTTTATTATGAATTGATTTGTCACATTCCCAAGATATTTCTCAGGAAATATTGTCGTATGCTGTGTCGAAACCTTACATGATCATCGACATTTTTGTTCACGCTAAAAAGCGGAGGTGTAAATATGGATCAATTTGAAGCAGCATATGAATCGTATAAAGCCCGGCAAACAACTGTCGATCAAGAAAATGTTCCATCTGGAAAAGAAGAAATTATTGCGGTTAGAAGAAATGAGGAAGACAATATTATCGCAGTGAAAACCAATACAGGAAGAGAGCTCGACTATCCTACTGCGCTGTCAGAAGCAAAATCAGGAAAACTCGCTCATGTTGATGTCTTCCATAAATACGGGCGTGACATTTTGCGAAGTGAACCGGACGGCATCAAGGAAAATAATCTGTCTGAGCTGCCGGATTTTTAAACAAATACAGCCCTGCCGTATGTTCGACAGGGCTTTCTTTTAAACAAAAGGCTGCTGAATGTATTCGGCTAACCGTTTTGCACTGTGTGAAATATCCTCTGCAGCTGCATAATTCACGCCATAGAACACATATGGAGGCAGATACTTCATGCCGATCAGATTACTCGTGGCCTGAAATGGTTTCAATAGCTCACTGATCGAGTAATGATTTGCTCCGCCCGCTTGATATTTTTCCGCTTCGCTCCCTGTTGATACAGCCAGCATCAGCTCCTTGCCATGCAAGGCATTTCCTTCTGAACCAAAAGCCCAGCCGTAAGTCAGCACAAGATCCTGCCATTTTTTCAAGAGCGGCGGAGAGCTGTACCAATATAGCGGGAATTGAAAGACAATCCGATCGTATTCCTCGCACAGCTGCTGTTCCTTCGCAACATCTATTTCTTCATACGGGTATTCCTTATAAAGATCACGTACTGTGATATTGTCGTGTTTACTCAATTCCTCAGCCCACGCCTTATTGACAACTGAGGTCTCCATATGAGGATGAACTGCCAAAACCAATATTTTCATCAGACCACACCTTTACTGTTTTGATGTTATTTTATCTAAAATCAGGAAAAGAGCCAAATAAAAAGAAAGCCCTGTAAAAGGGGCTTTCTTTTTTTCTTTTATTCAGGGCTTCCTTCAGTTGTTTCGATATCTTTCGCAAAATCAGGGTTATCCAGATTCGCATTAAAGAAATCCGCTGTGTTCGGAAGTCTGAGATTCATGTTCATTTTTTGAGAAATCGTAACCGTGCAATCCTCAAGCACATAGTCAAAAACGTGTCCGCCTGAATTGCGTCCTTCGTCAATGAAGTGCAGGTGATAGCCTGAAACGGCGATTCCGTTTGCATAAGCTGGTGTCAAGAAACCTACGATTGTTCCTCTCACGTTGTCGAAGTTGAAAATCGGCTGTGTTTTGACCGCTTCAACCATTGGCACGTAAGGTTTTTCTTGAAGTTCTACCGTTCTTGTCTGCACCTTTTTAAACAATCCGTCAATACGAATTGCATAAAATAAGTTTCTGCTTGGCAGCATGCTGTTGATCTCTTTTTCAAAGTCTTCGCGTGTCATTTTCGCATCAATTTTGTGCCTCATGTCCGGTGTAAAGAACGTAAATGAACAGAACGGAGAACGATCCCCGTTTTGGACCGGTGTCGCAGTTCCGTCTGAACGGAGACGGTAAAATTCGCCGTCAAACCCAATCAGCTCTCCGTCAAGCTTGTTAAAGGTTCCGATACCGAAGTCTCCATATTTCGGAATCTCTGACAGTTCAAAATCTCCGTCATATACTCCGTCTAATAGAGAAGTCATTGTTGATACTTGATAAATCTGGCTCACAGGCTGATCTTTTTGACCGCGGCTGAGCACTTGAATGTTGCTTTCTCGTTTCATATTTCCCTTCACTCCTTTTATTTAGTGCTGTTCATAAAACAGTGTCGTGATGCGCAGAGTGCTAGAGAGCTTTCGTTTTCATGAGTTCCCCGAATTCTTTCGGAAGCTTGTCACTTGCTAAATTAATGTTATCACTGTAGTCAACCGGGACATCGATGATGACAGGACCTTCAGCGTTCATGCCTTGACGCAGAACATCTGCCAGCTGGTCTGGTGATTCTACGCGCAAGCCAGTTGCTCCGAAGCTTTCCGCATATTTTACGATATCGATATTTCCGAAATCGACCGCAGATGTACGGTTATATTTTTTCAATTGCTGGAATGCAACCATGTCATATGTGCTGTCGTTCCATACAATGTGTACAATTGGTGCTTTTAGTCGAACCGCTGTCTCTAATTCCATTGCTGAGAATAAGAAACCGCCGTCACCAGAGACAGAAACCACTTTTTCTCCCGGTTTCACCAATGAAGCGCCGATTGCCCAAGGAAGCGCAACGCCGAGTGTTTGCATACCGTTACTGATCATTAATGTTAACGGCTCGTAGCTGCGGAAATAACGTGACATCCAAATGGCGTGCGAACCGATATCGCAAGTTACTGTAACATGATCATCGACTGCATTACGCAACTCTTTAACGATTTCAAGAGGGTGCGCTCTGTCTGATTTCCAATCTGCAGGCACCTGCTCACCTTCATGCATATATTGTTTTAAATCAGAAAGGATTTTCTGCTCACGCTCTGCAAATTCTACTTTCACAGCATCGTGTTCGATATGATTGATCGTGGACGGAATGTCACCGATCAATTCAAGATCAGGCTGGTAAGCATGATCAATGTCAGCGATAATCTCGTCTAAATGGATAATTGTCCGGTCTCCATTGACATTCCAGAATTTCGGATCATATTCAATCGGGTCATAGCCGATCGTCAGAACAACATCTGCCTGCTCTAGCAGTAAATCGCCAGGCTGGTTGCGGAACAAACCGATACGGCCAAAATACTGATCCTCTAAATCTCTAGAAAGGGTACCGGCAGCTTGATATGTTTCAACAAATGGAAGCTGAACCTTTTTCAAAAGCTTGCGAACCGCTTTAATTGCTTCCGGTCTTCCGCCTTTCATGCCGACCAAAACGACAGGAAGTTTTGCTGTTTGGATTTTTGCTATGGCCGCACTGATTGCATCATCTGCTGCAGGACCGAGTTTTGGCGCTGCAACAGCACGCACGTTTTTCGTATTTGTGACTTCATTCACAACATCTTGCGGAAAGCTCACAAAAGCGGCCCCAGCCTGCCCTGCTGACGCTATCCTAAATGCATTTGTAACAGCTTCCGGTATATTTTTTACATCTTGAACTTCTACACTGTATTTTGTAATCGGCTGGAATAGCGCCGCATTATCCAAAGATTGATGTGTCCGTTTTAAACGATCTGCACGGATCACGTTTCCAGCAAGCGCAACGACAGGGTCTCCTTCAGTGTTCGCTGTCAGCAGACCTGTTGCCAAGTTAGAGGCACCCGGTCCTGATGTGACTAACACGACTCCCGGTTTTCCAGTTAAACGGCCGACTGCTTGGGCCATGAATGCTGCGTTTTGTTCGTGCCGGGCAACGATAATTTCAGGTCCTTTATCTTGTAAAGCGTCAAATACCGCATCAATTTTTGCACCTGGAATGCCAAATACATGTGTGACACCTTGCTCCACTAAGCAATCAACAACAAGCTCCGCCCCTCTGTTTTTTACAAGGGATTTTTGTTCTTTTGTTGCTTTTGTCAACACCCTCACTCCTTATTATGCATTTTAAACGTAAAATTTTAAATATATTTTGATACGTTTCAATATACACT
>NZ_JAVAXX010000238.1:0-10033 GCF_042709275.1 Bacillus sp. LR_5
AAATCCGAGACGTCCTTGACGGTTTAATGAGATAGAGCGTTGGTCAAGCACACGCGTAAATACCATGCGGCGCATTAGCTCTTTTAATTGATCATCAGTTAAATCAGGCATCGCCGCTTCATTCACGACTTCTCCCTTTTCATTTAAAATTTGGAACGTTTCGAACTGCTTTTTAATGGCATCAAATTGCTTCTTACTGTCAACGATAGCTTTTTTCGTTTTTGCAGCCATACTAAGTCACCTCTTCCTTTCTTTTAAACAGTCATTAGACGTGCATTCCTTTTATACATACAAACTTAGGGTACCCTAAAGTATCAGCAGTAAGTCGTATTATATTTTAGCCGATCCCCAGTTTGCCAAAACCTTTTATGTAGGATAGTTACACTCTGCTTTGAACTGTATTATTTCGAAGTTGTAAAAAACTAATACAACACCGCTTAACATGGATTAGTTTACACCAAATAAAGAAGAACCGTCAATCGTTTTCATCGCTGATTTTCAATAAATGTATTCGCTTTACATTTTCATCAAAAAAACAGATGCCAACCGCACCCAAAACTGTACTAGTATACCTTACTATGCTGTACTACAATAGAAATGAAAATTTTGAACGAAATCCGAATCGCATTTCATTCAAAAAAAGAGCTGATCGAGTCAGCTCTTTTTCACACGATAGCCTGCAGCATCATATAAATCTTCCCGGGCTTTATTATATTTTTCGGTTTGTTCATTAAATTCTCCGCTATATTTAAGGATCTTTTCATAAGAAGCATTGACTTTATCGATCTGCTGATCCAGATCATCTCTTGTCAAATCTTTGTCTTTCAGCTGCATATACAGTTTTTTATTAAGCTCAAGCGCTTTTTTATACTCTTTATACATAGTGCCATATGATGTATATCTTTTCTCCATATGGTTTGCTGCGGCATCGGCCTTTTCTTTTATGTCTTTTTCCTTAATATGTTCCGCTGACGTTTTTGCTTCCTCAAATTCTGTTTCCGATTTTTTCATGCTGTCATTTTCAAGCTTTAGGTGTTCTTCGCGCTTGCTGACATTTTCAAGCGCCTTATTAGATAAAGCAACAATTTTTTTATAATCATCCATATTGAGCTTCATAACACTATCGTAAAGCTGATTTTCTTTGGCCTCTAATTCTTTGAGTGTGTTTTGTTCTTCTTGAAACGGCTTTTCCGATTCCGCGGCTTTTTCTAATGAATGATGAAGTGAATCAACCGGGTCCTGTCCCATGCATCCTGTTAATATCAGTGCCATAGCACAAAAAGCTCCGATCTTGATTCCAGGCCGCCGTTTTATAGCGTCTTTCACGTTAAATCCCCCAATCTTGACAATTTCTACTATAGAATCCATGGGGACATTTGGCAATAGCCGTGCTGTATAAATGTAATACTGAAATTAAATCAAAAAAGTGAAAAATCAGGACAGATGACCATACAACTTTTTTGTTTTTACATAGGTTATATTAGACGCTATGCCTACTTATAAAGGCTCTGGCGTAATTAAAAGAGGAGGTTATGTAATATGTATGGATATGGTTACGGCGGAGGCTGCTGCAGTTATGGTGGTTACGGATATGGTGGCTGCGGATATGGCTACGGCCGCACCTTTGCGCTAATCGTTGTTTTATTCATTCTGTTAATCATTGTCGGAGCTGCTTATTTAGGCGGAGGCTGTTGCTAACCACACAGCATGAAATTGACCAGCCATATACGGCTGGTCATTCGTTTCGTTGCACCTTTGTGAAGAAATCCGATATAATTTACATATTAAGCTTTAGGAGTGAAGTTTCTTGATTACTATGGAAAACATCGTACGTGACGGCCATCCAGCCCTCAGAGAGACTGCCGAACCTGTTGAGCTGCCTCCAACTGATGCAGAAAAACAGCAGCTGGCCGACATGATCGAATTTGTTAAAAACAGCCAAAATCCTGAATTAGCCGAAAAATACAAGCTGCGCCCTGGCGTAGGGCTCGCAGCTCCTCAAATTAATATCAAAAAACGAATGATCGCCGTTCATGCGGAAGATGCTTCCGGTAAATTATACAGCTATGCTCTGTTTAATCCTAAGATCGTCAGCCATTCAGTTGAAAAAAGCTACTTAACAAGCGGCGAAGGCTGCCTCTCTGTGGATGAAGCGATTCCCGGTTATGTTCCCCGCTATGCTCGCATCAGAGTAAAAGGAACAACACTAGAAGGCGAAAATATTGATATTCGTTTGAAAGGATTTCCAGCTATTGTGTTTCAGCATGAGATCGATCATTTGAACGGTGTTATGTTCTATGATCATATTGATAAGGAAAATCCTTTCAAAGAACCTGAAAATGCAATCGCAATTGAGCGCTAATAGAAAAAGCGGCTGGCACAATGCCAGCCGTTTCTTTATTTTAAAAGGCCCAATTCTTTGACAGCGTATGCAATTCCATCCTCGTCCACCGGTTTTGTTACAAAGTCCGCGATTTCTTTCAGTTCGGGAACAGCATTTCCCATAGCAACGCCTGTCCCAACATATTCAATCATTTGCAGATCATTTAATCCGTCGCCGAAAGCATATGTATCGCCGATATCAAACGGAAGACGCTCAATCACTTTTTTGATTCCTTCTGCCTTCGAACCTCCGTGCGGCAGAACATCAGTCGATAGCTCATGCCAGCGAACTAGATCAAACTCAGGAAAAGCGGCATAAGCTTTTTCTTCTTCATCCTGACAAAATAAAAGAAGCTGAAAAATTTCTTTTCCTTCATAAAAAAGGTCATCGGTCTCTGGGTAATCGGTTTTAAGGCTGCCGATTCCCTCGAGAACATGAGGGTGATCCGCAACAGTCGCTTTCATCGTGTCCTCAGCCATAAACACAACAGGATGCTTGCCTTCATCCGCCTGCTTTAATAATCGCCTGATTGCATCTTTAGGCAGCGGATTTTTATAAATCACTTGATTTTCAAAGACAACAAACTGTCCATTGTAGGAAATAAATGAGTGGATGCCCAGCTCCTCCAAAATCGGCTTAACCAAAAATGGAGACCGGCCGCTGGCAATAAACACATGATGCCCTTGGCGCTGAAGCTCCGCCACGGTTTTTCTCGTACTTTCCGGTATATTCTTATCATGATCATATATTGTGCCGTCAATATCAAAAAAGATTAATTTAGAATCCATCGCAACTTCCCCTTTATCGTCTTGGTCTGCAATTCCCACCCTCATCATACAAAAAGATTGTCATTCAGCAAACAATTTCGTTCAAAAATCATATTAAATTCCATTAATAACCACGAAAAGTCTTCCTCAATCTCCGTATACTATTTGTATAAAAGAACTCTGGGACAAAATTAAAGGAGGGACTGGCTAATGCTGCGTAAATTAAGAAAGAAACTCAGAAGACAATGGAACGGAATGCTCCGTAAGAAAGCAATTGCCTGACAAGGGATCTTTCACTATTTGAGAGATCCTTATTTTGCTCAAGGCTTTCCTTATATTCCGTTTTCGAATATAATAGAATGAGCGAGTCTAACATACGGCATTTAAGGAGAGATTTGGAATGATTTATAAGGTATTTTATCAAGAGAAGGCTGACGAAGTACCTGTTCGGGAAAAGACAGATTCACTTTATATTGAAGGCGTATCTGAGCGTGACGTCAGAACAAAGCTGAAAGAAAAGAAATTTAATATTGAGTTTATTACACCTGTTGATGGTGCATTCTTAGAATATGAACAACAGAGCGAAAATTTTAAAGTATTGGAGTTATGAGCGGTATGAAATTTGTAAAAAATGATCAGACTGCTGTTTTCGCCCTCGGAGGTTTGGGCGAAATCGGTAAAAATACGTACGCGGTGCAATTCCAGGATGAAATTGTACTGATTGATGCGGGGATCAAGTTTCCCGAGGACGAACTGCTCGGAATTGACTACGTCATCCCTGATTATACGTATTTAGTCAAAAACGAAGATAAAATTAAAGGGCTTTTTATCACCCACGGGCACGAAGACCACATCGGCGGTATTCCATACCTGCTCAGACAAGTGAATATTCCTGTATACGGCGGAAAACTCGCGATCGGCTTACTTCGGAATAAACTTGAAGAGCATGGATTATTGAGACAGACGAAACTGAACATTATCGGCGAGGATGATATTGTAAAGTTCCGCAAAACGGCTGTGTCATTCTTCAGAACAACACACAGTATTCCGGATTCCTACGGCATTGTTGTAAAAACGCCGCCCGGAAACATTGTACATACTGGGGATTTCAAATTCGACTTTACTCCAGTCGGCGAGCCGGCAAACTTAACGAAAATGGCCGAAATCGGTAAAGAAGGCGTTTTGTGCCTTCTTTCAGACAGCACAAACAGTGAAAATCCGGAGTTTACCATGTCTGAGCGCCGTGTAGGAGAAAGCATTCATGACATTTTCCGCAAGGTGGACGGCCGAATTATCTTCGCTACATTTGCGTCGAATATTCACCGCTTGCAGCAGGTAATTGAAGCTGCTGTACAAAATGGAAGAAAAGTTGCCGTATTTGGACGCAGTATGGAATCGGCTATCGAAATTGGACAGACACTCGGTTATATTAACTGTCCTAAAAATACGTTTATTGAGCATAACGAAATCAATCGTATGCCTGCTAATAAAGTAACAATTTTATGTACAGGAAGCCAAGGGGAACCAATGGCGGCGTTATCAAGAATTGCAAACGGCACACACCGCCAAATTTCAATCAATCCTGGGGATACGGTCGTATTTTCTTCATCCCCTATCCCAGGCAACACAATCAGCGTGAGTCGAACAATCAACCAGCTGTATCGTGCGGGTGCTGAGGTTATTCACGGCCCTCTTAACGATATCCATACATCCGGTCACGGCGGACAGGAAGAACAGAAGCTGATGCTTCGTTTAATCAAGCCTAAATTCTTCATGCCGATTCACGGTGAGTACAGAATGCAAAAGATGCATGTCAAGCTTGCAACAGATTGTGGCATCCCAGAGGAAAACTGCTTTATCATGGATAATGGTGAAGTATTAGCGCTTAAAGGCGATGAGGCTTCAGTTGCAGGAAAAATCCCATCCGGTTCAGTGTACATTGACGGAAGCGGTATCGGTGATATTGGCAATATCGTACTTCGTGATCGCAGAATTCTCTCTGAAGAAGGACTTGTCATCGTTGTTGTCAGCATTGACATGGACGACTTCAAGATTTCAGCGGGTCCTGATTTGATTTCCAGAGGATTTGTGTACATGAGAGAATCTGGCGACTTGATCAACGACGCTCAAGAGCTCATTTCAAATCACTTACAAAAAGTAATGGAACGAAAAACGACTCAATGGTCTGAAATCAAAAATGAGATTACAGACACGCTTGCGCCTTTCTTGTACGAAAAAACAAAGCGCCGTCCAATGATCCTGCCGATCATTATGGAGGTTTAAAAAAAGAGGCACTCCCTTAGGGAGTGCCTCTTTTTATTGCAGTGATATGTGTTGAAATGATTTTACATCGAATAAGCCCGTAGTCGTCATTTTAATATCAGGAATGACAGGCAACGCTAAAAACGACAATGTCAAAAATGGATTAAATCCGCCTGTGAAACCGATTAACGGCAATTTATCATGAAGCGTCAGCAAGCTTTGATTCACTTGCTCTGCAGATTGGTCGGATAATAACCCTGCAATCGGCAACGGTACTGAATGGAGCTCTTCCCCATTTTTTATAATCGTTAATCCTCCGCCAATTTCCTGCAGCTTATTAACTGCCGCCGCGATATCCTCATCATTCGTTCCGACAGCAATAATATTATGGGAGTCGTGTGAAATGGTTGTGGCAATCGCTCCGCTCTTGAATCCAAAACCTTTCACAACACCAAGTCCGGTTTCTTTCAATCCTTTATGCCGCTCGACAACTGCAATCTTTAACAAATCAAACTCAGTGTCAGGCTCAAATTCGCGGGCATCAGGAGCCGGAACTTGTACTAATCTTGTTTCAAGCTGATTTGGTATGATTTGAATGACATTGATCTGCTGCTCTGAATCGATTGGCATATGAAAATCCTGTTTGTTAAGAGGAGCAGCAAGCTTAACAGAATCAAGCAGGGCCTGATCTGGTGCTGCAGTTGAAGCATGATCCTGATAGACCACTTTGCTGTCTTCAGCAACAGTCTGCCCTTTTACCATCGTCATTGTGACAGTGACATTTTCCAGATCAGATACAAAGAGCAAATCAGCGTCAAAACCCGGGGCAATCGCTCCCTTTGTATCTAATCCGTAGCATTCGGCCGCATTGAGGCTTCCTAATTGATAGGCTAAAAACGGATCAAGTCCGGCTTGAATCGCCATTTTCACCTGATGGTTTACACTTCCCTCTGACAATAAATCATCCACATGCTTATCATCCGTACAGAAAAAGAAACGGCGTGCGTTCTTTTCATTCACCGCCGGCAGCACATTGAGCGTGTTTTTGGCGACTGATCCTTCACGCATCATGACATACATGCCCCTTCTGATACGATCAAGGGCTTCTTCCTTCGATGTTACTTCATGGTCGTTTAAGACAAAGGCGGTTCTGTAAATGTTAATGAGGTCTGTTGATAAACCAGCTAAATGACCGTCTATCCTTTTTCCTGCCACACGGGCATCGAGCAGTTTCTGAACCATGTCTTCTTCAGCCTGCTGAACCGACACATAATCCATAACTTCAGCCAGCCCTAATACTTCTTCTTCTTCATAAAAAGGCTTGAGATCGGCAGCTTTGAGAATTGCGCCTGATCGCTCAAAACTTGCGGCAGGCACACTGGAAGGAAGCATAAAATGGATATTCAGCGGTGTATGCCGAGCTTGTTCAAGCATAAACACAATCCCTTTTTCACCAGACACATTCGCGATCTCATGCGGATCTGTAACAACCGTCGTCACGCCATGAGGCAACACTGCTTTAGCGAACTCAATCGGTGTAACCATTGATGACTCAATATGTACATGTCCATCAATAAAACCCGGAACAATCATTTGTCCCTCTGCATCAATGGTATTTTCACCTTCATACTCACCGAGGCCTACAATAACTCCATCTGTAATCGCAATATCTTCATATATCCATTCTTGATTATATACGTCCATGATTTTTCCGTTCCTAATGACGATATCAGCTTTCTGTCTTTTGGCTGAAGCATTCAGCCTATTGACTAGCGCTTCTTTATTCAAATAGGCCCCTCCTTTTTTTTATTATATGGTACAATATGCTATCGGAACGCCTGTGCTTAGTCAATGAAATTTAAAGAAATTGACGCTCAGTTCATTAAAGTTGTTATATTCTGATAATATGAAAAACCGCCCTTTGAGGACGGCTTATTTGGCTGCTATTTTGTATGAAGAACTCTTTTTTCGAAACGGGAGATGTCTGCAACTGATCCAATAACAATGAGTATATCTTCTTGGTGGATGACTTCGGTTGCAAGCGGTGATACGATAACTTCCTTGCCCCTTTTTATGGCTACGATATTAATACCGTATTTTGCGCGAATATCTAAATCGAGAAGTGTATTTCCAGCCAGGCGGCTGTTAGCTACGATTTCAACAAGACTATGCTCTTCAGACAGCTCCAAATAGTCAAGTACATTGTTGGACACGATATTATGCGCAATTCGTTTTGCCATATCGCGTTCTGGGTGGACGATGTGATCCGCGCCAATTTTAGACAGCACTTTTTCGTGATAATCGTTCTGCGCTTTAACTGTAATCGTATGGACGCCAAGTTCTTTCAGAATGAGTGTCGTTAAAATACTCGCTTGAATATTTTCCCCGATTGCTACAATAACGTGGTCAAAATTTCGCAGGCCTAAATTTTTCAGGACAGATTCGTCTGTCGAATCACCGATAACTGCGTGAGATGCAATCTTGGCATACTCGTTGACTTTATCTTCATCGATATCCATTGCCATAACCTCGACGCCTTCTTCGCTTAATGCTTTGCAAATACTGCCACCAAAACGGCCCAGCCCAATTACCGCAAATTCTTTTTTCATCGTGGTGCTCCTTTATATGACATGATATTGATCAAATTTTATCATATTCTTTTGTTACAGTGTTATCCTTTTGGCAGCGAATTCATATGCCGCTTGAGCTTTTCAGTAAACTCAGGCGACAAATACAGCTCCGCTCCGCGTTCGATTTCAATCTGATAGTGCTGAGGCGGGGCAATTTCCGCTTCTTTTTGGAGGACGAGAAAGGTTAAGCAGTCTTTGTAGTGCCTTCCGCCAGCTTCAACGTCTACAAATGCCGGCCGATACGTAAGAGATTCGACGCCCTCCCTTTTAAATAGATAGGAGAGAGCAGAATAAGGAATACGGTATAAAACGCCTTCTGTTGTTCCTCCGTCTTCCAACATGTCCGCTCTTGAACCGTCATCCCTTTTTAGCGTGAAGCGGGTTGTGTATCCTTTTAAAACAGCTCTTCCTACTGGATCTTGAAAATAGTGATCGACTCCCGCTTTTTGAAAGCGGGCATTATCCATGCATGATCCATAGGCAAAATAATAAATGGGATTTTTCGATTTGCTGATCATCTGATGTTCTTTCCAGTCGCCGCTGCTTATTTTCGTAAAGCCGGCAAACCCGTCTTTGTTCATAAAATAAATAAGCGCATTTTTAATCCCGACATCCGTTTCTACAAACACCGTTTGTTTATGATATCCTTGAAAAAATTGATCGAGGTTATGTATACACAATTCATCTGCTTCATATACTTCGCCGTATATATAGCCTTCACCATTAAAAACAGCTGTGGGCCCCTCTTTTGCAGCAAACAAACTTCCCTTTGTTCTCGCCTGCTCATTGATACATGCCGATTGTGCCAGCAAATGATGGTTTTTTTCATGCTTTCTTAATGTCCCGTATACAAACAGAAGCGAGTTCACTTTATTTTTCTCCTCTCAGCTGTCTGATTTTAAAGGCAAAACCACTTGAAAGACGCTGCCTTTTCCAGCTTCACTTTCGATTTTCAATTCCCCGTCATGTTCCTTCAGGATTCTCAAACAAATGGGAAGTCCCAGTCCAGTGCCCTTTTCTTTTGTTGAATAAAAAGGTTTGCCAATCTGCTTCAGCTTTTCCTGCGGCATGCCGTTTCCTTCATCCTTTACGCTTATCACTGCATGAGAGGCGGTTTTAGCAGTTGAAATGGTGACGACACCGCCCTTTGGCATTGCCTCAATTCCGTTTTTAATGATGTTGATAAAGACCTGCTTCAGCTGATTTTCGTCTCCATTAATCATACAGCCATCTGTCTCTTTGAAATTTTTCTCTATGACGATATTGGACAGAATTGCATTGGTATCAAGCAATGTCGTGACTTGTTTCAAGATCTCATTAAGCTGGTGTGTTTTAAATGTGATTGCCTGCGGTTTTGCAAGCAGCAGCAGCTCGCTGAGCACTAAATCGATTCTTTTAATCTCTGAAAAGATGATGTCAAAATAGTCTTTTCTGTCCGGATATTGTGTTTTCATAATCTGGAGGAAACCGCTGACAGATGTTAAAGGGTTTCTGACCTCATGAGCAATACCTGCGGCAAGTTCACTTGTGATTGATAGTTTCTGGGATTCCCTCGCCAGCCGTTCATTAATCTCAATGAGCTCATCTTCAGCCTCTTTCCGCTCAGTGATATCTGACATTGTACCCAGGCTGCCTGTAAATTGGTCATCCCGGTCATAGTAAAGTTTATAATGAACTTCTCCCCAAAAAATCGTGCCGTTCTTTGTCACGTATTTTGCCGTAAACATGCCAGAAGACGCTTTGTTTTGGATTTGGGTGTTAATGTGGTCGGCTACGTGCTTTTCTTTTATGAAGTAATCGTTATACATTGTTCCCATACATTCACTGATTGAAAACCCGGTTATAGATGCCCACGCTTGGTTTAAATATGTAATTTCGCCTTTTGCATTTGTTTGAAATACGATTTCCTGCAAATTATCCATGATGCGGTTTTTTTCTTCAGAAAGCTGTTTATACTTCCATTCGTTATCCTTCATTTTCTTAACCAGCTG
>NZ_JAVAXX010000239.1:0-9870 GCF_042709275.1 Bacillus sp. LR_5
TAGCGAAGAGGTCACACCCGTTCCCATGCCGAACACGGAAGTTAAGCTCTTCAGCGCCGATGGTAGTCGGGGGTTTCCCCCTGTGAGAGTAGGACGCCGCCAAGCAATTGAAAAAAGGGCAGCTCATATGAGCTGTCCTTTTTTGTATTCTGGTTTATTAGTATCATAAAATTTCTTTTAATTGTATAATATAATAACTTTACACTGAATTTTAAATCGCCAATCAGGTTTTATGGGTTGGGAAAATGGAAATAATAAAGGATAGAGCGAGAAAGTTGAAAATTCTCGAGAAACGCCTTATAGTAAGATTAAAGTCAAATATAGTCAAAGTCAGTAAAGGAGGGGGTTGAGTGGGACATAATATTTCTGACATCATTGAACAATATTTAAAACGAGTGTTAGATCAAAATGGCAAGGAAATTTTAGAGATTAAACGAAGTGAAATTGCAGATAAATTTCAATGCGTTCCTTCCCAAATAAATTATGTCATCAACACCAGATTTACAAGCGAAAGAGGATATATTGTTGAGAGCAAACGCGGGGGCGGCGGTTACATCAGAATCATTAAAATTAAAATGAACAATGAAGTTGTCCTGATTAATAATATTATTTCTCAAATTAATACCCATTTGTCTCAAGCAGCCTCTGATGACATTATTTTAAGGCTATTAGAAGACAAGGTGATTTCAGAAAGAGAAGCAAAAATGATGGTCAGCGTGATGGACCGCTCGGTTTTACACATTGACTTGCCTGAACGTGATGAATTAAGAGCGAGAATGATGAAGGCTATGCTGACTTCTTTAAAATTAAAATAAGCGGGTGAAAAGATTGATTTGTCAAGAGTGCCACGAGAGACCAGCCACTTTTCACTTTACAAAGGTTGTTAACGGAGAAAAAATAGAAGTTAATATTTGTGAACAATGTGCCAAAGAAAATAGTGATTCATACGGTATAAGTGCAAATCAAGGTTTCTCTATTCATAATTTACTTTCGGGTTTGCTGAACATGGATTCTTCATTCCAGAATGCAGGAACTCAAATGTTCAGTCACTCGGAGCAAATATCAGCTTGTCCAAAATGCGGAATGACTTTTCAGCAATTTAGAAAAATCGGCCGTTTTGGATGTTCTGAATGTTATAAAACATTTCATAGCAACATTACACCTATCTTACGTAAAGTGCACAGCGGTAACACTGTGCATGCTGGGAAAATACCGAAACGTATAGGCGGCAATCTCCATGTCAGACGGCAGATTGACATGCTGAAAAAAGAATTAGAATCCTTAATCCATCAAGAAGAATTTGAGAACGCAGCTCATGTGAGAGATCAAATTCGTTCATTAGAACAATCACTCAAAAGTAAAGATAGTGAGGAGGAACAGGGGTAATGTCGCTAAAGCATTTTATTCAGGACGCACTAAGCAGTTGGATGAAGCAGAAAGGACCTGAAAGTGACATTGTACTCAGCAGCCGCATACGTTTAGCAAGGAACTTTGAACATATAAGGTTCCCTACGCGGTATTCCAATGAAGAAGCCTCATCCATCATACAGCAATTTGAAGATCAGTTTTCAGAACAAGAAATTCCTGGAATCGGAAAATTCGTTTTGATCAGAATGAATGATGCACAGCCTTTAGAAAAGCGTGTACTTGTTGAAAAACATCTCATCAGTCCGAATCTGACAGAGTCTCCTTTTGGCGGCTGTTTGCTTTCTGAAAATGAAGAAGTAAGCGTCATGCTAAATGAAGAGGATCATATTAGAATTCAGTGTCTTTTTCCTGGATTTCAGCTTTTAGAGGCAATGAAAGCCGCAAACCAGGTCGATGACTGGATTGAAGAAAAAGTTGATTATGCATTTAATGAGCAAAGGGGCTACTTAACCAGCTGTCCTACAAATGTAGGTACGGGTTTAAGGGCTTCAGTCATGATGCATCTGCCGGCACTGGTTTTAACTAGGCAAATAAATCGAATTATACCGGCAATTAATCAATTAGGCTTAGTTGTTAGAGGAATTTATGGGGAAGGCAGCGAAGCAGTAGGAAATATCTTTCAAATTTCAAATCAGATCACGCTTGGTAAGTCAGAGCAGGATATTGTGGATGACCTTAACAGTGTTGCTGCCCAGCTGATTGAACAAGAACGATCTGCCCGAGAAGCGCTTTACCAAACCTCTAAAATTGAACTTGAGGATAAGGTATATCGGTCTTATGGGGTCTTGTCCAATTGCCGGATGATAGAATCGAAAGAAACTGCAAAGTGCCTTTCAGATGTCCGATTAGGCATAGATCTAGGCATTATTAAAGGACTTTCAAGCAACATACTTAATGAACTAATGATTTTGACACAGCCAGGATTTTTACAGCAGTACTCGGGAGGCGCTTTGCGTCCGAACGAAAGGGACATTCGAAGAGCGGCTCTCATCAGAGAACGGCTTCACTTAGAAATGAATGGGAAAAGACAGGAGGATGAATCGATATGATGTTTGGAAGATTTACAGAACGAGCTCAAAAAGTACTGGCGCTTGCACAGGAAGAAGCACTCCGTTTAGGTCATAATAACATTGGCACTGAGCATATTTTATTAGGACTGGTACGAGAAGGTGAAGGGATTGCTGCTAAAGCTCTACAAGCGCTTGGGCTTGGTTCAGATAAAATTCAAAAAGAAGTTGAAAGTTTGATCGGTCGCGGGCAGGAAATGTCTCAAACGATTCATTACACTCCTAGAGCTAAGAAAGTCATTGAGCTTTCAATGGATGAGGCAAGAAAACTCGGGCATTCTTATGTCGGGACAGAACATATTCTTCTTGGTCTGATTCGCGAAGGTGAAGGTGTTGCTGCGAGAGTGCTGAATAACCTCGGTGTCAGCTTAAATAAAGCAAGACAGCAGGTGCTACAGCTTCTTGGAAGCAATGAAACAGGATCATCAGCGACAGGAACAAACAGCAATGCGAATACGCCTACGCTTGACAGCTTGGCAAGAGACTTAACTGCTATTGCGAAGGAAGACAGCCTTGATCCGGTAATCGGCAGAAGCAAGGAAATTCAGCGTGTGATCGAAGTGTTAAGCCGCAGAACGAAAAACAACCCTGTTCTCATTGGTGAACCAGGTGTAGGTAAAACGGCTATCGCAGAAGGTTTGGCACAGCAAATTATCAATAACGAAGTTCCCGAAATCTTGCGCGATAAACGCGTGATGACATTAGACATGGGAACAGTTGTTGCCGGCACAAAATACCGCGGTGAATTTGAGGATCGCCTGAAAAAAGTCATGGATGAAATTCGCCAGGCAGGAAACATCATTCTATTCATCGATGAGCTTCATACATTAATCGGAGCGGGCGGAGCAGAAGGTGCCATTGACGCATCTAACATTTTAAAACCTTCACTTGCTCGCGGTGAACTTCAATGTATTGGAGCGACGACTCTTGATGAGTACCGTAAATATATTGAAAAAGATGCAGCGTTGGAACGCCGTTTTCAGCCGATACAGGTTGATCAGCCGTCTGCAGATGAAAGTATTCAAATTTTAAAAGGCTTGCGTGACCGATATGAAGCTCACCACCGAGTATCAATTACAGATGATGCCATTGAAGCTGCGGTTAAGCTTTCTGACAGATATATTTCTGACCGTTTCCTCCCGGATAAAGCAATTGACTTAATTGATGAAGCGGGTTCAAAGGTGAGACTGCGCTCCTTTACAACGCCTCCTAACTTAAAGGAGCTTGAACAGAAGCTTGATGAGGTTCGTAAAGAGAAGGATGCGGCAGTGCAAAGCCAAGAGTTTGAAAAAGCAGCTTCCTTGCGTGATACTGAGCAGCGCCTGCGCGAGCAAGTAGAGGATACGAAGAAATCATGGAAAGAGAAGCAAGGGCAGGAGAACTCAGAGGTTACTGTTGATGATATTGCGATGGTTGTATCCAGCTGGACTGGGGTGCCTGTATCTAAAATCGCCCAAACTGAAACAGATAAGCTTCTCAATATGGAAAGCATTCTTCACTCCCGTGTCATTGGCCAGGATGAAGCAGTTGTAGCTGTTGCAAAAGCAGTTAGACGTGCAAGAGCAGGATTAAAAGATCCTAAACGCCCAATCGGCTCATTCATTTTCTTAGGCCCTACAGGTGTTGGTAAAACAGAGCTTGCGCGAGCACTTGCTGAATCCATTTTCGGTGATGAGGAAGCCATGATCAGAATTGATATGTCTGAATACATGGAAAAACACTCAACTTCAAGACTTGTCGGTTCACCTCCGGGATATGTGGGATACGATGAAGGCGGCCAATTAACAGAGAAAGTCAGAAGAAAACCTTACTCTGTTGTGCTTCTTGATGAGATTGAGAAAGCGCACCCTGATGTCTTCAATATCCTCCTGCAAGTTCTTGAAGACGGACGATTGACTGATTCTAAGGGACGTACAGTCGATTTCCGTAATACCATTCTGATTATGACGTCAAACGTCGGAGCAAGTGAGCTGAAACGCAATAAATATGTCGGCTTTAACGTTCAGGATGAGACGCAAAATCATAAAGACATGAAAGATAAAGTGATGGGTGAATTGAAACGTGCGTTCAGACCGGAGTTTATCAACCGGATTGATGAAATCATTGTCTTCCATTCACTTGAGAAAAAACATCTCACTGAAATCGTGTCATTGATGTCTGATCAATTAACGAAACGCCTGAAAGAACAGGATCTTTCTATCGAATTGACCGATGCTGCAAAAGCGAAAGTCGCGGAAGAGGGCGTTGACTTGGAATACGGTGCCCGTCCGTTAAGAAGAGCTATCCAAAGACATGTCGAGGACCGTTTATCTGAAGAACTCCTCAGAGGAAATATTCATAAAGGACAGCATATCGTTCTCGATGTAGAAGACGGCGAATTTGTCGTAAAAACGACTGCTAAAACGAATTAATATAGAAGACGAAAATGAGGCATACAGCATGTAAGTGTATGCCTCACTTTCATATCAAGAAATAGAACAAGGGAGAGGTCTTACACTATATATGGCTAAAACAAAATCGAAATTCATCTGCCAATCCTGCGGTTACGAGTCTCCAAAATGGATGGGAAAATGTCCGGGCTGCGGTGCTTGGAATACTATGGTGGAAGAAATGATAAAAAAAGCGCCGGCCAATCGGAGAGCGGCTTTTTCTCATTCAGTGCAAACTGTACAGAAACCTTCACCTATTACATCAATCGAAACATCAGAAGAACCCCGGGTTAAAACCCAGCTTGGCGAGTTTAACAGGGTGCTCGGCGGGGGCGTTGTCAAAGGCTCACTCGTTTTAATCGGCGGCGATCCTGGTATCGGAAAGTCAACGTTATTACTGCAGGTTTCCGCTCAATTATCAGATTCATCGAACAGTGTGCTGTATATTTCGGGAGAAGAATCGGTAAAGCAAACGAAACTGAGAGCAGATCGTCTTGGTATTAATAGTCCGTCACTGCATGTTTTATCTGAAACCGATATGGAGTATATTTCGTCTGCTATACAAGAGATGAATCCAGCGTTTGTCGTTGTAGACTCTATTCAAACGGTTTACCAAAGTGACATTACATCGGCTCCGGGCAGTGTGTCACAGGTCAGAGAATGTACCGCTGAGCTGATGAAAATTGCAAAAACAAAAGGCATTCCGATTTTTATCGTAGGGCACGTGACGAAAGAAGGGTCTATTGCAGGGCCGAGACTGTTGGAGCATATGGTTGACACTGTTTTATATTTTGAAGGGGAACGTCACCATACTTTCCGTATTTTGCGGGCTGTAAAAAACCGTTTTGGTTCTACAAATGAAATGGGCATTTTCGAAATGCGCGAAGAGGGGCTCACTGAGGTTTTGAACCCTTCAGAAATTTTCTTGGAAGAACGCTCAGCGGGATCCGCAGGCTCAAGCATAACTGCTTCTATGGAGGGCACAAGACCGATTCTCGTTGAAATCCAGGCGCTCATCTCGCCAACAAGCTTTGGCAATCCGCGGCGTATGGCAACAGGAATAGACCATAACAGGGTTTCTCTGTTAATGGCCGTGTTAGAAAAAAGAGTTGGGCTGCTGCTGCAAAATCAGGATGCTTATTTGAAAGTGGCCGGCGGCGTAAAGCTTGATGAACCTGCAATTGATCTTGCCATTGCGGTCAGCATCGCGTCCAGCTTTAAAGATACACCTCCAAATCCTGCAGATTGTTTTATAGGAGAAGTGGGATTAACCGGAGAAGTTCGGCGGGTTTCAAGAATTGAACAGCGTGTGAAAGAAGCGGCTAAGCTCGGTTTTAAACGAATGATCATACCCGCGGCAAATCTGGATGGATGGACAAAACCAAAAGGGATTGAGGTTATCGGAGTAGCAAATGTTGCAGAGGCGCTTCGTACTTCATTAGGAGGATAATAGATGGAAAAAGAGAAAAAAGGGGCGAAACAAGAGTTAGACCTGTCATCTATATTGCAGTTTGTTGCTCCGGGTACACCGCTCAGAGCAGGGATGGAAAACGTCTTGAGAGCAAATACAGGCGGTCTGATTGTTGTTGGATATAATGATAAAGTAAAAGAAGTGGTGGACGGCGGCTTTCACATAAACACGGCTTTTTCTCCGGCTCATTTATATGAGCTGGCTAAAATGGATGGAGCAATCATTTTAAGTGATTCAGGTCAAAAGATCCTCTACGCCAATACTCAGCTGATGCCAGATGCCACAATTTCTTCGTCAGAAACAGGAATGCGGCACCGTACTGCCGAAAGAGTAGCTAAGCAAACTGGCTGCCTCGTGATCGCTATTTCTGAAAGAAGAAATGTTATAACGTTATATCAGGAAAACATGAAGTATACACTAAAAGACATAGGATTTATTTTAACCAAAGCGAACCAAGCTATACAAACACTTGAAAAATATAAGACAATCCTCGACAAAACGATTAACGCACTGAATGCATTAGAGTTTGAGGAGCTTGTTACCTTCAGTGATGTCTTGTCTGTCATGCATCGTTATGAAATGGTGCTGAGAATCAAAAACGAAATCAACATGTATATCAAAGAGCTGGGGACAGAAGGACATCTGATTAAGCTGCAAGTCATTGAATTGATTACGGATATGGAAGAAGAGGCTGCTTTATTTATTAAGGATTATGTGAAAGAAAAGATTAAAGATCCGTTTGTTCTCTTGAAAGAGCTGCAGGATATGTCTAGTTATGATCTGCTGGATGATTCCATTGTGTATAAGCTGCTCGGTTATCCGGCTTCTACAAATCTTGACGATTATGTATTGCCTAGAGGATACAGGCTGTTAAATAAGATACCGCGTCTTCCGATGCCGATTGTTGAAAATGTTGTAGAAGCATTTGGAGTCCTACCAAGGATTATTGAGGCGAGTGCAGAAGAATTAGATGAAGTTGAGGGAATCGGTGAAGTACGAGCCCAAAAAATCAAAAAAGGATTAAAACGCCTGCAAGAGAAGCATTATTTAGACAGACAGCTGTGATTTCGGTTAAAACCTTATGAATACGGGTATATTAATGTTGGTTTTTGTTTATTCTGATATTCGTAGGATGCATAAAACTTTGTGAAATAAAATGTTAAAAAAGGAGGTGGGGGTATGTTAAAACGAATAGTTCAGGCGTTCTTCATTATCTTTGGCGGCGTTGTTGGTATATTTTTAATACCTGAATTGTTTGTACTGTTAAGTATACAGGACATACCTTTAATAACAAACGCATATACGTCTGCGGCAATAGGAGCAATTATCTTTTTTCTCATCAGTATATGGGGTACAGAATACGTTGTGAACTGGGTGAAGTGGATAGAGGATTCATTGTTAAAAGCGCCGGTTCCAGATTTGTTATTTGGAAGTCTTGGCCTGGTTTTTGGACTTATAATCGCTTATCTTATCGTAAATGTTATTCCTTTAGACAATATACCTTACCGCATATTCAGCACAATCATCCCTGTGTTTTTAGCGTTCTTCCTTGGTTATCTCGGTTTCCAGGTGGGCTTTAAGAAAAAGGATGAATTGATCAGCCTGTTTTCTATTTCCGCCAGAATGCAAAAGAAAAAAGGAACAGCCGATGAAGAACATGAGGTTCAGGACAAGAAGCTGAAAATTTTGGACACAAGTGTTATTATTGATGGGAGAATAGCAGATATTTGTCAGACTGGGTTTTTAGAGGGAGTTATCGTGATTCCGCAGTTTGTCCTTGAGGAATTGCAGCATATTGCTGATTCTTCAGATGTTTTAAAACGAAACAGAGGACGACGCGGTCTCGATATCCTGAACCGCATTCAGAAAGAATTAGACATTGAAGTTGAAATTTATGAAGGCGACTTTGAAGATATTCAGGAGGTTGACAGCAAGCTCGTCAAACTCGCTAAGCTGACATCCGGGGTCGTCGTGACGAATGATTTTAATTTAAATAAAGTATGCGAGCTTCAGAAGGTAGCAGTACTAAACATTAATGACCTTGCCAATGCGGTCAAGCCTGTTGTGCTTCCTGGCGAGGAAATGAATGTTCAGGTCATTAAGGACGGGAAAGAGCATAATCAGGGAGTTGCCTACTTGGATGACGGTACGATGATTGTTGTTGAAGAAGGACGCAATTATATCGGCAAGCATATTGATGTACTCGTTACAAGTGTGCTGCAAACAGCAGCGGGACGAATGATTTTTGCTAAGCCCAAGCTGTTGGAGAAGGCGCTGTAAAGGGAGAAAAACAATGAGTTATGATGTGGTGATTCCTGCAGCCGGACAGGGAAAACGGATGAAGGCAGGGAGAAATAAACTGTTCATTGAGCTGAAAGGAGACCCGGTGATCATTCACACGTTAAGAGTGTTTGACAGCCACCGGCCGTGCGAAAAAATCATTTTGGTGATTAATGAGCGCGAGCGGGAGCACTTTCAGCAATTGCTGGCCGATTATCCGTTTCAAACCGCTATTGAGCTTGTGGCAGGCGGAGATGAGCGTCAGCACAGTGTTTATAAAGGGCTGAAAGCCGTGAAACAAGAAAAGATAGTCCTTGTTCACGACGGCGCCCGGCCTTTTATAAAGCATGAACAAATTGACGAACTGATCGCTGAAGCGGAACAGACAGGAGCGGCCATCCTCGCTGTCCCGGTAAAAGATACGATTAAACGCGTTCAAGATTTACAAGTCAGTGAGACGATTGAACGTTCAAGCTTGTGGGCTGTCCAAACGCCACAAGCTTTTCGTCTTTCTTTATTGATGAAGGCCCACGCTGAGGCGGAGTATAAGGGATTTTTAGGGACGGATGACGCCAGCCTCGTTGAAGAAATGGAAGGCGGTTCGGTCCGCGTTGTAGAAGGCAGCTATACAAATATTAAGCTGACGACGCCAGACGATTTAACGTCAGCTGAAGCTATCATGGAATCAGAAAGTAGGAATAATCATGTTTAGAATTGGACAAGGATTTGATGTACATCAATTAGTGGAGGGGCGCCCTCTTATTATTGGCGGAATTGAAATCCCGTATGAAAAAGGGCTGCTCGGCCATTCTGATGCAGACGTATTGCTGCATACAGTCGCTGACGCCTGCCTCGGAGCTGTTGGAGAAGGCGACATCGGCAAGCATTTTCCTGATACTGATCCCGAGTTCAAGGACGCAGATTCTTTCAAATTACTTCAGCATGTCTGGGGGATCGTGAAACAGAAGGGGTATGTTCTTGGAAACATTGACTGCACCATCATTGCACAGAAGCCAAAGATGCTGCCGTACATAGAAGATATGAGACAAAGAATCGCTGAAGGGCTTGAGGCGGACGTTTCTCAAGTAAATGTAAAAGCAACAACAACAGAAAAGCTTGGATTTACAGGCCGAGCGGAAGGAATAGCGGCTCAAGCGACAGTACTGATACAAAAAGGCTAACTTGCTTTGATGCT